>JBCCDL010000170.1:0-9371 GCA_039030815.1 Cyanobacteria bacterium P01_A01_bin.83
AGCCGCAATCAACTCCATTAGGCACTCTTGAACTACTACCAGCGACAGGAGTAGCAGTCAAAGTAATACTACCGTCTGCTTTTTTAATTACCCCTCTAGCAGGAATAATATCACCGACGCTGGTTGGAATAGCATAACCCTGACTTGAGTTAGCTGTTGCGCCATTGATGGTAATTATTTCCGAATCCAAAGGAGCATCTGGTAAGGGCGGAATGCCACCTTTGCCATCGATAACAAAACTACTAGCCGTCCTGCTATTATTACTGTTGGAACAAGCTTGAGTAACGCTTCGATTAGGTTCAATAATGCTACTCGGTAATTCAGTTGCTCCCCGAATCAGATTGACATCAGAAGTGTTGATAACGATGTCACCGTCTAAAGTACCATCATCAGAACTAGCATCAATATCATTAGAATTGTTTTCTAATCTTGCGGTTCCCCTTGCCTCTTCTAAACCAAAGATCTGTTGAGCTGAAATATTGATAACTCCTCCATTTCCTCCTTCTGAAGCATTTGCTCTAATATCATTACCAACTCCTTCAGAAGGAAAAGCAACTACAAATCCGTCTCCAGCATTGATAGTTATATTGCCCCCATTAGCACTATTAAATGCTTCTGCGGAAATTGTACTATTACCTTTGAGAGTTAAAGTATTGTCTATGAACAAATTAATTTCACTAGGGGTAATACCATCTGATTGTGGAAAATCAGTTTGTGCTGAAATCTGACCTTGGTTCTCTAAAGCTAACTCATCTGCATTAATCGTAATAGTACCGCCGTTTCCTTCGCCAAAAGTGCTACTGTCAATTAAGCCATTATCGCTCAAAGTCAAGGAATTAGCATCAATAAATATATTGCCTGCATTCCCTTTAGTGTTTGAACGTGTTTGGCTAGTGATTTGACTTGAAATATTTCCAGAATTTTGACCAGAAATATTTACAGTATCTACATTTAAAGTAATGTTCCCAGCGTTTCCTTCCCCTCCAGGTAACGTGCCATCTGATGATCGAACTAGAGTTTGTAAATTTCCTCCTTCAGTCAAGGAAAAAGATTGTGCTTGAATTTCTATATTTCCTCCATTTCCTTGTCCACCTGCTTCGACAGTACTAAAGATATTACCCCCTTTGATTTCTACAGTGTCGTTAATGTTAAGAACAACATTACCAGCATCACCCTGTCCAAATGTACTGCTTTCTATAAAACTACGACCACCCAAAAAAGTTAGGGAACTTGTTCTAATCTCAATATCGCCAGCATCACCTTGTCCCGAGCTTGCGGTTTCAATTGAACTTACGCCATCAATCGACAGGGAATCTGCATTGATTGAAACTGTGCTTCTATCCTCACCTTCTAATACTGCATTTGATCCAACAGTACTGAAAATTTGAGCATCATTAATAAGATTTACTGCACCATCAACGTTGACGGTTACGTCACCAGCTTTTCCTTGTCCGAATGTGCTACTTGTTAGAAATCCACCATCACTCAAAGTAAATGACCCTGCTGTAATACTGATATTACCTGCACTACCAATAGCATTGCTGCCTAATATACTGAGAGATATTTCCTCCAGTAACGCGACTAAAGATATTAGAAACATCTGTAGCATTATCAAAAAACGCCGAACCGTTGTTAGGTACAGAAAAATCGCCAAAGCTATGAAACAGATTATTGCCAGCGCGATCGCCTTGGTCTATAGTAAAGTTGCCATTACCATCGCCATTAATTGTGGTATTAGTTGTGCCATCTGCTGAAACTTGTGCCAGGGCTGGGGTTGATACTATGGAGTTGCTTAAAGCGCAGCAACTAACTGATAACAGTAACGACCAACTTTCTTTCATTTTGTGTACATACAGCTTGTAATATTTGAAGGTATTATATAAATAAGCTGTATTACGAAGCAATAACTAGTTAATTTAACGTAATGTCACCGAAACATTTGGGTATGAAGCCCCGTCGTGTAAGGACGACTTTTCTCTGTAACTGTTAAATTTGCTGTTCATCAAATCTTTATCTAGTATAGGTTGTAACCGTCATATAAAAAGCATTCCGCGCCTGTGTTAGCACTGGTTTAGCAACTCATTGGGTAAGAATCCTGCTTTTTTAGAGCGGGAGGTTCAATTAAATCACTTTCAAACTAACAGAAATATAAATAACCATAAATAATTGTAATCTCTATTGGAAAGGCATTATGTGGTTTCATAATATACTAGGTACTGAAGAGCAACTGATCGTTTACTCTTCATATTTTTTATGTATCCAGAGTTGTCCTTTTTGAGTAATAATTTTACTTTGCTGAAACCATTTTAGTTCGGCAATTACGATCGCTATTTCAATATTTAACTGTTGAGCAATTTCGTTCGCGGACAATCCTTCAACATGAGTTTTGATCAAGCTTATTATTGAATTTACCTGATTGACAAAACTTCTAATAGCAGAAATTCTAATAGCTTCTGATTCCAATTCACAACTTTGAGCCGCTATTTCTACAACACTCCAACCGCTGCGATAATATTCCAGAATGTTTTGTCCATTTTTGCTAATATTTTCGCGATCTTTTTTAGCTAAAAGTGCTGCTTTATAAGCGCGATTGCTTTCTCTATAACTTTCCATAGCCAATCAGCTAATTTGATTCATTAGGATTAAATACTATAAATGTTTCTGTTATAACCTTAGTTTTAGTTTTTGGGTAACTATTGTTCGGAAAAATAATGATTAGTAATCAAGAAAATATTTTATTTATTGAGGCATCTGAACATTGATAACCGTAAAGATAAAACTATTTGAATAGACCAACGCAGTGTACATTAAATAAACACAGTAACTAGCAGAATAAATTTTATGGTTTTAAAGATTCGCGATCGCATTTTTGACTGGGGAAGCAGAACTTATTTAATGGGAATTGTTAATGTAACTCCTGACAGCTTTAGCGATGGCGGTAAATTCAACAGTATAGAAACTGCAATATCTCAAGCAAAAGAGATGATCGCCAATGGCGTAGATATCATCGATATTGGCGGAGAATCTACCAGACCTAATGCCGAAGCAGTTACCGTAGAAGAAGAATTAAAACGAGTTATTCCCGTAATTGAAAAGTTAAGACAAGAAAGCTCAATCCCGATTTCTATTGATACTACTAAAGCAATAGTGGCACAGCAAGCCATCTGGGCTGGTGCTGATATCGTTAACGATATCTCTGGCTCAACTTTTGATGATCAGATGTTAGCGACTGTTGCCCAACTAAAGGTACCGCTAATTTTAATGCACATTCGTGGTACCCCTAGAATCATGCAATCGTTGACAGATTACAAAGATGTAGTAACTGAGGTGATCGATTTTTTGCAGACACAGGTAGCCAAAGCAATTGATTCAGGTATTGCTCGGGATAAAATTGTTATTGATCCAGGGATTGGCTTTGCCAAAACTGCTCCTCAAAGTTTAGAGTTACTGCAACGTTTAAGTGAGTTGCAAACTTTAAAACTACCAATTTTAGTTGGAGTATCCCGCAAAAGCTTTCTCAGACCCATCCTCCATCAAGATAACCCCCAAGAGCGTATTTGGGGAACGGCTGCTGCTTGCTATGGAGCAATTTGCCGAGGTGCAGATATCCTTCGGGTTCATGATGTGTCTCAGATGTATGATATCTGTCGAGTAGCAGATGCGATCGAGCGTAATCTTGATTAAATCTTTAAAGTATTTATTTAAGCTCCAGGATCTACTCGATCAATAACATAGCAAATGATTAACCAGATACCTGCGCTGATAAACACGGTCAGCAACAACCTCAAAATAAATAGTCTGACATTTGATAAATCTTGGCTGAAATTGTAGATCAAAGTAGCATCAATCGCTGCCGTAAAAAAACCAAGACCCTGTTTTAAATTTTTATTAGAAAGCTTATTGTTATTCATTTTGAATTAATAAATACAAATATTCTTTCTAATTTTAGAGAGTAGTTTAATGTCTGCCCACTCTCAACAGGGAGATCTTGTTTTATTTGACCATAGCGCGATCGCTTGATTAAATTAATCTATGAGACTATGGCGTTTCTCAGATTTATGAGGTACACCTGCCCCCTGCCCCCTGCCCCCTGCCTCAAGACGAAAGATCTTGTTGTACCTGCGCTTTTAATTTATGCAGCCAGTCAATCAATACCTCAGCTAATACTTCATTTCTCTTGAGCAGATTCAAAGGAGCCAAATGCTTACCTGGTAACTCTTTCAGTAGAGTTGGCGGATCTTGCGGTAAAGTCTGGAGTAAAAAATCGATTGTACCTGCTTTCTTTTGAACATCATCATCTTCAAATTTAACAATGGAGGTAAAGTGAAATAAATTGTCTTTCCTAATTAAACATTCGGTTTCTGATTTAGAAGGACGGGCATCAAAATATGGTTTGATTAATTCTGCCAGAGATTTAATGGGGATTGCTCCTTCAATTCCTGTGATTACAGGAGCCATCAGAATTGAAGCTTGATTTTCCAAGGAAATATATTCTAGATCTTTTTCTTCGATTCGCTGCAAAGCATCTTGAATTAGCTTGATTTCTTTGGGGTCTTCTTTACATGCACCCAAAAATTCGGCAACTCGATCATTATTTCCTGACTGACATAGTTGCTTTAATCGCTCTAGGTTACCTAATAGTTCTAGTAAAGCGATATATTTGCAGCCCAAACTATGTCCCAACCAAAAATAGTCTCCCTGTCTAAATCTTTCTGGGTTGCAATAGAGATCGAGGTCTTCATAGGTTTCTCCACCAGGAATAGAATTACGCCGTTTCGCCTCTGCTGCAATTGCTTCTCGTAAGGGTTTGGCTTCCTCAACCAAACCAACGGCAACAGACCAGTGATTTAAGGTAAATCTGAATGGTAATGCTACCACGGTATAACCAGCTTCAAAGATGCGACCAAGAATATAGCGATAAAAGATCGTGGGAAAACTACCAAATCCTGCGCCACCAATAAAATAGACTACTCCTTTGGGTTTGGGATTGATTAAAACCCAGTTGGAATAGAGGTAGGTAAAGATTAAACCTGAATCTGACTCTAAACCAAGGTAAGGTAGTTCCCTTTGAGAATATCGTTCCGTTAGCAACAACAAGAGAACCATAATCAATTCGGCACTACTGCCTGGTAAAGTACCAAATTGAGATATAGGCAGAACATTACCCACCAAACCGATCAAAGTTCCCCAAAATAACCAAGACCATCCCCCTTTAGTCCGAATCCAGAAGCCAAGACCAATAAGCAGGACAAAAACAGTAACGCTGATGCTAACGATTGGCACATCGCTTACTAGGGTTGTATAGCGTAAAACACCTGCAAAATGAACTGGCTTGAGATCCAACCCGACATACCTTGTAAAGATGTCGACAATTCCTAGAGCCGAAGCTAAGATCCACGCTAACGAACGAATTGGCAGAATTGCCCAACCTGCACCTGCGCGATTAGCCAGCTCAACACCGACGACAATTAGAAAAGGAAGAGAGAGATAGTGAACCAAAAAGCGGATTTGACTCAGAAATAACAGTAATTCTCCTTCACCGATTAACGTACCACCTGCCAGCAATAGATTATCGTAGGCAAGACTAATCACAATAATTGGCAATACAATCATCGCCGTCGACCTTGATTGTAGCCACAGTCGAATTGACCACCCGATTAAAAACAATTCGGCGATCGCTATAATAAAATGACCTAAAGGATATAGTAGAGAAATCATTGGCTAATATTCCTCGCAATACTATGTGAACAATACGATATGAACTAAAGAGTTAACTTTTGTTTATGTGAACTTACTCTGGCACTGAATTCTGTTTTGCCGCTGCTTGTTGGTAAACTAACCAGGTAAAAATTACTACTGCCGCTTCTGTGCCACCAAATTTTACTCAGCCTCTACTTAAACCGCATCCAGTTTGAGACCTGGAGTTTTTAAGACATTAGATTTAGCTTCAATCTATAAATTAAACTTAGTATTGATATCTAATTTTTATGCATTTAGCAATGTTTATTTACAGTATTGTTCCATTTATTTCCAAATATATAAAGTAAGATGTAATCTGAATAACATTGATAATATGCCGAATTAAAATCTGATCTTAAGATTTTTGATGTTGATAAATCAGAGGAATTACTGACAGTAAAGCTAAAAAAGTAAGAGCGAGAAAAAAGGACAGGCGATCGCCTCCTGCAATGGCAATTTCGCCGCTTTTGCCAAGCCAACTGTATGCCAAACTACCAGGTATTACACCAATTAAGGTGGCTAAGGCATAGTCGCGCCAGCTAATAGTGGTTAAGCCAAACAGGTAATTAACTAAGTTGTAGGGAGAGATGGGAATTAAGCGAGTTGTCAGCACAAACCAGAATGGCTGTTCTAAGACTGCGCTTTGAAATTTAGTTAATCTCTTACTGTGGCTTAATTTGCGTTGAGCTGAGTTACGAAATAAATAGCGCGCTGCCCAAAAGGCACATAATGCGCCAGAGGTAGCACTAATAATGGAAATCAGAGTGCCATACCAAACACCGAAAAGACAACCGCCAACGATAGTCAAGACTGTACCAGGAACACCAATGACCGTTAATAAAGTATAAATAGCAATAAATATAATCTCGACATAACCTTCATATTGTTTAATCAGGCTTTTAAACAACATGGGGTCAAAAACAGTTCTTAAAGGAGTAAAGATACAAAGTAGCACAACAGTAATCCCCATAGCTAGCAACGCCAAAAACTGGGGATTGGCAATTTGCTTGACCAAACGGGCTAACAAGGAACGATAGTTAAGGGTAGTGATTTTGAACATTGATCAAACATTCATACCAATGATCCGCCACAACTGGAGCCTGTACCTGCGGTACAACCGTAGCAGTAGTTAGCGGTTTTAATATTTTTAATTAGGTCAAGACTATCAAATTGCAATAGTTTGGCAACGGTTAACTTTTCCCCTTGAGAAGTTGTAGCAGCGATTTGCTCCATCTGGTTAAAGTCACAATCATAAACATTGCCTAGATAGTCAATTGATAACTCATTGCGACACATAACGCTATCTAAGGTTGCCTGATTATAATTATCAGCCAAAAATTGTAAATAGCGATCGTGAATTTTTCGACGTTGTAAGAATTGCTTAGTTCTACCGATAGGAATATTAGTAATGGTAAACAGGTTATTAAACTCAATCTCAAAGTGTTGTGCTAAATACTGCTTGTAGTCTTGCTCTAACTTCTGCTGGTTAGGAGTAAGACTAAAGTTGGTATCCATAGGTAACGGCGGATTATAAACCAGATCAATAACTAAATTAGGATCTTTAGCATATCCTAACTGATTCAGTTTTTGAATCGCTTTGATTGAGTTGTCATAAACTCCTGCCCCGCGCTGCTGATCTACATTGTCTTCTAAATAACAGGGCAGAGAAGCCGTAACTCGTAGTTGATGTCGGGCAAAATACTCAGGCAAGTCTTTATAACCAGGTTCAAAAAAGATAGTCAGATTGGAACGGACAATAACCTCTTTTCCCTGCCCTCTTGCCGCCTCGACAATAGGTCGAAAGCCATAGTTCATCTCTGGTGCGCCACCTGTAAGATCCACGGTTTTGATTTGCGGAAAGCGGTTAATTAATTCGATAATCTGTTGGCAAACTTCAGGCGATAATTCTTCGGTGCGCTTGGGACTTGCTTCTACGTGACAATGAGTACAGGCGAGATTGCACTTGCGACCGAGATTGATTTGTAGGACGGTAATTCGATCTTTGATTAGGGGTGAATTAATTTTTTTGGCAAAGGGAGTAAAAGTTGAAGTTGTGGTGGGAGAGATCATCGAAAAGTATTTTATAAGCTGGTGTTAACTTGTTTGATCGCACAATAGCACTAAGAACCTTCGGAGGATTGAGACAGAAGGTAGTTGCTGCCTGTAGACAAGAGCTAAATATTTATTCTTGTGACAGAGATATAAACTAGTTTAGAGCTATAAGTGAACATCTTGTTTAAGATTATTAGATACGATTGCCACATTTTTGAGTGAGTAATAAATAGCAGCATGTCAGATATTTATCAGGTAATTAATTAAATAAATAGTAATTTTTCTTGGCTCTCTTGATTGGCTAATAAACAATCTTCAAAATCAGAACTATAGCCAAAATGTTCAAAATCAAGGGCGAACTTTTTTCTAACCAGATCGATTAGAGCGGGCGTATAATAAGTCTGCAATAGTTTGTCTGCACCAGAGGCATGTCTTTGTTCTTTTAATACATATTTTTGATAATCTTTATTGACTGTGTTTAACACAAATTCAAAATCGCGATCAAAGTTTTCTACCTTACCGATGAAATTGTATTTAATTGAATTTTGGCAGGTTTGATAATATTGAATATTCCAATGGTCGTTGAGATTGGCGATCGGCTGTTCATAAATAACTCTAATAAATTCGTCGAAAGAAATTTTAATATTTAGCTGACGTATATTTTTACCGAGATGTTGAAGAATGTCTTTTTTCTGAGGTTTATTTAATTTGATTTTTTCAAGATAGGCAGAAAGTAATCTTATATAAGGATTGCGTGCAAAGCAAAATTTAAACAGATTAGGTCGATTAATAAAGCGATCAAACGAACCTACTTGCGAAGCTTTTAATAAAGGCGAAAAATTTCGATTATGTATATCTTCAAAGTCTTCTCGATAGAAATCAGGTAAATCCAATTCCATCCTTTGCAGAGTCATTTTGATTGAAGAACAGCCAGCTTTTGGTGTTTCAACATACAGATAATTATATTTATGAGAAATATTAATGGCGTATTCAAACATTCCTGGGCGAATATATTGGCAATACTTTGCAACTTCACGCCCAAATTTTGCACTTAAATTACTCATGTCTCGCAATAAATACCTAATACTGGTTAAGTTCAATAATTTGCCATAGGTCAACTTAATTCAAACTAAACAGCTAGAGTGAGAATCTTCAATTTACTTCGGCAAAGCTAGATAGGTTACAGCACTGATAACCGCAGCAATAGGTAGGGTTAAGACCCAAGAACTCAAGACTTTAGAAAACATGTTTAAATGAGCTGTTTTTGAAACAACACCTACGCCAAAGATCGAGCCGACAGAGACATGGGTTGTAGAAACAGGAACCCCTAGTCGGCTGGCAAAGATTACTAAAAAGCCTGTCACTAAATTAGCAGCCAAACCTTTACCTGGATTAAGGGTAGTGATTTTATTGCTTACGGTCATTGCAACTTTACGGGCATTTAATAAGCCACCAATTGCCATGCCTAAACCTACAGCAAACATTCCTCCTTGAACGGAGAAAGCCGTCACCGTCAGCAATAAGGCAACAATCTTGGGGGTATCATTTAACCCTCTGGCAAAACTAACTGCACCCGCACT
>JBCCDL010000171.1:0-9352 GCA_039030815.1 Cyanobacteria bacterium P01_A01_bin.83
TACGCTGCTTACCATAGGCAAATTGAGAACGTTGACCTAAAGCCTGTCCCATATCTTTCAAATACATTCCAAACCTTAGTTGATCTTTCTCCCAAGCTTTTAGAGCCTGAAAAACATTATTGTGAGCAACCAAAGCATCAGTCAGAGTCATGGCATTCACCGAAGCTTTAGATACACCCGATGCAGTGTGAGGACGGGGAATAAAGGCAGCATCACCAATTAAGGCAATACGGTCAAATGCCATCTGTGGCACGCTTAGATCTAAAACAGATTGAATAAATGGCTCTTTGGTAGCAGCAATTAACTTCTGCATTGGTGGAGATAGAACCTGTGCTGCATAATCTCGCATTTGTCGTTCTACCTGTGGCGCGATCGCCCTAGGAGCAATAGAATAGGTATGGTGTTTACCGTTTCTATCTGTTAGTAGATTGGGTAACTCTGTTGCTTTATTGTAATTGACGTACCACACCCAGTTAAAGCGACGTTCTCCAGGTTCAAGAGATTCATTCTCTCCTGGGATGACATATTGCAGGATGTGCGAGTTGGGAATTTGCTGAAAGACAAAGCTTTCTGTCATCAGATCGGCAGTTTCTTTGTCCAGCTCTGTTTCTTCAACTAACCCACGGTATGCCACGTAACCTGCATAGCTGGGATTGTAGTCAGGAAGAAGTTTTCGACGTACAACAGAACCCGCACCGTCAGCGCCAATCAACAAATCCCCCGTAGCAGTAGTCCCATCAGCAAAGAAAGCCGTTACCTCTTTTTCATTCTGTTGAAGATCGGTTAGTTGTTTGCCCTGATGATAACGTTCTGCTCGAAAGTGCCGAATCAGCGCACCATAGATTAAATTCCATGATGTTTGCGTTTGGCGCGTCAGCATTTGCTCGGCAATACTGCCATCTGATTCGAGAAAGAATCGCTTGTATGCCGTTACACCGAAAGGTAGTTCGTAAGGTACTTTGGCACGATTAAATGCATGAAGTATTTCTGGCTGTAGTACGATACCACCGCCACGACTGGCTAAAGAATTGGGCGATCGCTCGTAGATATCGACATCCCAGCCAATCGAACGTAATAAAGTTCCTGCAAATAATCCCCCCAGGGAACCACCGATGACAATGGCGCGTTTGTTTATAGATGTCATAATTAAACCTCCGCTAACTCGTGGATAGTTTTCTTTAATGCAATGATGAATGTCTCAACAGGCTGCGCTCCTGATATAGTTCTTTCACCAATACGAATACTCGGAACTCCTCTTATACCGTTGGCAACTGCTTGATGCTCCAGATACCTTACTTCTTCAACTCCTTCACTAGATAATAGAAATCTCTTCGCTGTTTTGGTCTCGATGCCAACCTCCTCTGTTGACTACTCTTTTAGCTTAATTCTATTCTCAACAGATGTTAATACGGTATCTTAACCAAAGTCCTTTGCATAAAATGCAAAGATAAAATATTACTAGTCTTGTTGGCAGATTTTCAAAATCAAAGTTAGACAAAACGTCAAATAGTGATAGATCGAGATTATTTCCTCAGATGAATCATAAATAGAAGCGTGTATTTATAGAGAAAATTAGCGATCGCTTGAATTAAATAAATAACAAGCTTTCTGAGAAATTTCTCGAAAAGAAAAAATCAAAAGATTTGCTGGTTTTAATTATCTCCAAAAACCGAGAGCGACCTTCGCTACATCTCTAATTACCGATGGATCGGCAAAAGTTTTATTTAAAACACCCATTCCTAGAGCAACAGCCACAAAAAATCTCGCCAATGCTCTAATATCTTGTTCTGGAGATAATTTACCTTCAGCTTGTGCTTTCCTCAGTACCGAATAGATAGCAGTTTCCCAGCCTCCAAAACTTTCTGCTATTTTTCTCTCGATCGCTTCTGACTTACCAGACATACCAACAGAGGTATTGGCATGAAGGCAGCCTCGCGGATATATAGGATTACTCATTCGGGCGATCGCTACTTCCAACATACCCTCAATAGCGCGCTCGGAATCGGAATTGTTTAACTGTTGGACAATTTCTGCCATAAATTTATCTGCATAACGGTCTAAAACAGCAAGAAATAGTTGTTCCTTATCTCCGAAAGCTCCATAAAGACTACCTTTGCCAAGTCCTGTAGCTATAGTTAGATCTCGAACCGAAGTCCCTTCATAACCCTTTCGCCAAAACACTTCCATTGCTTTATCTAAAACTTCTTCTTGGTTAAATTGTTTTACTCCAGCCATAACGCTCTCTTTTATGCTGTACTTATCGTTCCAAAATATTAAGTAAATTATGACACTTGGTTAGCTAATAAGCAAATAAATCAATATTTCAAGTTGTTTTAAGAATATACACTTGAATATGATAATTGACCGATCGTTACAGAATAATCTAGATTAAGTACATCGAAAGCAAATAAACAATTAATTTACCCACAAGTAAGGGACAAGAATCATGACTAAATTACAAGGTAAAACTGCATTAATCACTGGTGGAACTACAGGTATTGGTTTTGAAACAGCTAAACAGTATATAGCTGAAGGTGCAAAAGTCATTATCACTGGTAGAAATGAGGCGAGATTAACTGATGCAGTAGCTCAACTGGGAGAAAATGCCACTGGTGTTCGGGCTGATGTCCGTTCATTATCCGATCTGGATAATTTAGCTAAATCGGTAAAAGAAGAATTCGGTCATCTTGATATTCTGTTTGCTAATGCAGGTATCGGTTACTTTGCTGCGATCGAAGATGTAGATGAATCTTTCTACGACAATCAGTTTGATATTAATGTCAAAGGAGTTTTCTTTACGGTACAAAAATTGGTGGGATTATTGAACGAAAATTCCAGCATTATCCTGAATTCCTCTGCGGTCAATGAAAAAGGGGTGTCAACGGGTAGTTTGTACTTTGCGACCAAAGCAGCAGTACGTTCTTTGGCTCGTTCTCTAGCAGCAGAATTAGGTTCCCGCAAGATTCGAGTTAATGCTTTGAGTCCTGGAATTGTCAGAACCAGTTTCCAAAGCAAATTAGATATGCCCGACGAAGTATTTGAAGGTTTTATTGATTACGTAACCAATATTGCTCCATTAGGCAGAGAAGGTAAATCTGAAGAGATTGCTAAAGCTGCGGTTTTTCTAGCTAGTGATGATTCTTCTTATATGACGGCTGCTGACCTAGTTGTAGATGGCGGTTATATGAATGTTTGATCCCTTTTTTGATGACGGAGGCTGGAAGTAACTATATCATTTTCAGCTTCCGCGACTTTTAAAGATAAAAGCTCGGCGATCGCAATTGGTTAATTTTTCACCCAGCCTAATCAAGATCGCTTTAATTGCTGATGAAAGTGATCAATCCCAATACAATTTCACCTAAACAGACACAAAATGACTGCTAATTTGCCCCTCAAACATCAAGCATTTAGAGAACGTCAGAAAATAATTAAATTATCAGATGTCGTCGATTTTCCAGTTGAAGTGGCATATACCGACATTGGCGAAGGAGAACCTTTGATCTTGTTACACGGCATACCCACCTGGTCGTATCTATACAATGAAGTTATCCCCAGACTCGCACAGCACTATCGAGTAATTGCTCCAGACTTTTTGGGACATGGTTGGTCGGATCGACGCGATCGCTTTGATCGTTCTTTGGTGACACAAGCTAAGATGGTTCTTCGTTTTCTAGATGCTCTTAAACTAGATCGAGTGAATTTGGTCGGTCACGATACTGGAGGCGGAGTCGGTCTAAGACTGGCAATTGAATCTCCTGAAAGAATAGCTTGCTTAACTCTCTCCAACATTGTCGTTTACGATTCCTGGCCCATCGATGATATGTTGATGCTGGGACATCCCCTATGGAAACATAAATCAATTCAAGAGATTAAGGAATACTTACTTGCGGGTTTTGCCGATGGTATCTCAAGAGTAGAAAGACTTACCCCAGAGTTTAAGGAAGGGATTATTGCTCCGTATATCAATGAGGAGGGCAAAATTAGTTTGATTCGCAACGCATCGGCATTAAATACCAATCACACTATGTCATTGGTAGAGCATCACGGAGACATAGCTGCACCGACTTTACTTTTGTGGGGAGTCGATGACCCCTGGCAACCCATTGAAGATGGAGAACGATTAGTCAAAGAAATTCCCAACGCTATGTTAGTCAAAGTAGAAAATGCCTCACATTGGATTCCTCAAGATGCCCCAGAGGAATTTGCCCAGGAGATCCATGGCTTTCTACATTAAAATTGATTAGAGAATGAGCGATCGCACATTGTATAGCCGTACAAAGTTATGTTAGGACAATCCAAAAGAAGCTGCGCGCACGCGCACAAAGGCGAGAGTGGGTAACCCATGTTCGTCGTAAGACGACTGGCAAAGCAGAGCTTTGCGTCCCTTTGTGCCCTCTGTACGTCACGCCCTCTGCCTTTTAGAGATAACTTGTGTTCATGAATCAAATAGGATTGCTATATACATAGTCTGCGTTTAATGATTGAATTTTTGAAAAATCTTCGCAATTTTCAGAGTGAAAGGGTCTAGTTCAATATTAAAACTTCCTGACTGTTTTTCCTGTAAATTCGTTATTTTTAAAGTGTTTGAATAAACATTGAAGGAAATAAGATGATTATCTATTTCAATTACTTGTAAAAGAATCCCCTCCAAACAAACGCAGTCCATAACTGATAAATAATCAACTAAGTCGCTCTCAAATGAGACTTTCAGCAACAAGTTTCCATTTGAGAGTAATTCTCTGGAAACAAGTTTGGCTATTCCTGTAGGAATTCCATAGAAAAATATTCCAGGAATCTCTTCTCCTAAGCGAACTGCTGGTTCTATGTTGACTTTTTCTTGAGGTGAATAGCTTTTAAATTGATTTAAATTAGAGTTATAAAATCTTAAACGACTAACTTCATTATCGACATCTTTTGATAAGACTTTTAATATTCGTCCATTAATAGCAATGTGAGATTCAATCTCGATCCCAGCAGAAGCGGCTGAATCGACTTTAACCACCAATTCAGGATCAGTTTGTTCTACAACTCCCGTGTTTTTAATAACTCCAATAAACATTTGAGCAGTTCTAATCAATAAAACTTAAATACAAAACTTGATCAAAGATTGAGTCAGATTGATTATCCGAAATATTATTTTGCAATTAACATAACTCATTTTTTCATTTTAAAAATTAAGTTATTGCCTAAGATTAAAAATCCATAACACAATTAAGTAGAAACGAATATTTAATGCTGTCAACTGAAAAAAACAAAATATAAAGCTGTGAAAAGAAAATTAAAGTCTCAATACTCACAAATTAAAAAGTGGCAATGTGTCTCGGGATGCGGTGCTTGCTGCAACCTAGCGCCAGAAGACCGTCCCGATTTAGAGCAGTATTTAAATAATGAAGAACTAGAGACGTACATGAGCATGGTAGGAGAAGATGGCTGGTGTGTTAACTACGACCATCAAGAGCGCAAGTGTCAAATTTATGAACAGCGCCCTCGTTTCTGTCGGGTGCAACCAGATACATTTAAAAATATGTATGGTGTGCCACCAACTGAGTTTAATGAATTTGCGATCGCCTGTTGTCAGCAGCAGATTAGCGGCGTCTATGGAGACGATAGCGCTGAATTACAACGTTACGATCAAACGATTGCTGTCAAGAGTCGGCGGGATCTGCTTTGTGAGTGAAAATATCGGCGACTTGTTAAATAATCCAGAATTAACTGGAGCTATTTTTGTTTTTATCCCAAAATTCATCAAACTGACGCATTCTTTGTTCAACTTCAGCAGAATCTGACTCAATTGGCTCAGATTTAGGCTCATTTGGTGTAGAATTAGGCTTTACCTGCCCCTGATTTGACTCAATTGGCTCAGATTTGGGTTCACTTAGCACCCGATTAGGCTTTATTCGCCTCTGATCTGATGCCAATAATGTCTTGGGATCTAAGTCAGGTGGTGTTGCTACTAAGTCTATATCCTGGGTGAAGGTAGTATGCATTTGATCGGCGATAGAATTACGCTCGCTAGAGATATCTTTGGATTTTGATTGTGATTGATTAAAACGTAAGAGTGTTGATAACACCCCGCCAATCAAACCCACAGCACTAGCATCGCCACTGACAGCGCTAGTAATTGCTGTTCCTGCACCACCGATCAAAATGGCATCGCTAACAGAATCTTGACGAGAACGCAGGGACTCTAGATCTTGACCATTTTCTGCCAAAAACTCATAGTTTTGATTGTAGTTATTGACATATTTAATAGCGTTTGCCTTGAGTAACTGTAGACGCGGTGGAGTGGAATCATATTTATCCAGCACATTTGCTAGCTGTTGATAATGTTTGTATGCCTGTTCATAATCTTCAGCTTGGAGTGCAATAAAACCTAAAGTGTTGAGAATATATGGGTCTTCAGGATAAGCAGCGATCGCTTCTTGTCCAGCTTCTTGCAGTGTTAATCGCTTACTCTCATTTTCAGCTTGAAGACGCTCTTGCTTTTCATCATCATCCTCCTCATCGTCATCAATTTCATCATCATTCCAAACCCGAACTTCATCGTCATCACTAGCATTTTTTACTGGCTTAGACGCTGCCTCGCCAAAAGGACAAGGTTTAGGACTCAAATCTGTTTCGCGCTCAAAGCGCAGTGGATTGTCGCAGTAGAGGGCGATTAAATAATTATTGTAAATAGAGGGAGACTCTTGGGGTCGGGACAAAGACAATATTTCAGACCATTGACCTTGTTGAGTAGCGATATAGCTGCTAAACTGCTTGTCTATTTGATTGTCGGATATGTTAGCAGTTTCGATAATTCTTTGACTCTGATTATTTTTGCCCTGCTGACTCAAAACTACGGCTCGATAAAGATTATTGATCCCAGCAGTAGCAGGATAACGTGAGCGAGTTTCCTCTAGCCAAGCTAAAGCCTCTTTCGAAATTTCATAGTTAATCAAAACTTGTGCAAAGCGATAGTAAGTTTCTGGGGAGGGTTGCTCTCGGGCATTGTTATAAGCTTGCAGATAATCTAAGGGTAAGTCCGAAGCAGTTGCTTCAGGATCTGTGTTAGAGCCACTTTGCCACAAATCTTTAGCATCATTGAGAGCTGTTGATTCTGATTCTTGCTGTTGACGAGCTTCCTCTGCCGCACGGGCTTGGGCTTCTTGCTGTTGACGAGCTTGTTCTGCCGCGCGGGCTGCTGCTAATTCTTGCTGCTGGCGCTCTTGTTCAGCGCGAGCCTGCTCTGCTGCACGCCGCTGACGTTCTTGTTCTGCCCTAGCTGCTTCTAACTGCTGTTGACGACGGGCTGCTTCAGCTTGTTCTGCCGCGATAGTTTTGGCTTCCTCTTCCCGTCTAGCGATACCAGAATCAGTATCTACGGTAACTCTAGCTCCAGTTTTAATGGGAACTGGCACCCCTGGAGCCTCCCGCACGCTAACCACGGCAAAATTATCCTCAACCTTGACCACTACAATGTTTGCCCCAACAAATTTGACGTTAGGGCTATCAAGACTGGTTAATTCAATTTTGCCGCGGTCATATTTACCTATGCCATCTTGTTCCCCTAAGCTAATAGTAGCTTCTCTCTTTTGAGGATTGTAAGTTTCAATAATCCCCATGATGATTTCCGCTTTTACAGACATGCCAGGGGCAAGCATTGCCAAAGTAGAGACTATCAATAAAGATGTTTTAAAAGGTATTTTCCAGTTACCTAAAAAACCTAATTGGCTCTGAAGGCAAAAGCGAGCGCGTTCACGAAAAACTGAAGCTATTTTCATGATAATCAATAAACAATTTAAAGAATTTAGTGGTTTGGGAATTGGTATTAGCTGGCTAAAACTTGCTGATTATTACTTGGTTTTTGTGGTCAATCAAGCTCTTCACTCGATAATTTGTATTAAAATTAAGCTCCATTGCTGAATCTGACTCTCTATAGCTTTCTCTGATTGCCCTTAGCTAATTTTTGTAAGCCATTTAAAAATTAATAAATGTATATTACGATACAGGCATCTCAATAATTATTTAGTTTTAAACCGATCAGGTTTTTTAAATTTTGCTATCTTGATTATTATAAATAATTATATGTAATTACACCTAGGAAAAAATGTATTATTACGATTAAAGGATATTTCAGCTAAATATGCTTGATTTCGATCAATGAAATTTGACCTAAGCCTTGCTGTTTCAAGTTGTAGGCACCAAATTGGCAAATTGATATTTTGTTAGTTAGCAATTTTAAATAAGCTTAATGTAATCTAAAAAAATATTAAACAATCTACATAGGTTTTAGAAGAATGAAGTTGAATTATGCATCACTAAAATCTTCAAACTGAAATTTCTGTTATTAACTAAAATTTTCCCAATCATTTCACGTTGACCTCAGCAAGACATGAACCAAGCCTCTGAGTTACCAAAAATAGCTGGCTATCAAATAGAACAGCAAATTGGTCAAGGTAGTTTCGCCCTAGTATATGCGGCAAGACATACTCTCGATCTCCGTCAACCCAAAAGAGCTTTATTAGAATTAATAGTTCAAGGGGATGATGAGGAAAAAATATTGAGACAGCGTACGTTTAAGCGTACGGCTGAAATCTTAGAAAAACTAAGCCACCCAAGCATTCCTAAAGCCTATTCTCTGTTTGAGCATGAGCAGAAACTTTATTTGGTACAGGAATTTATTGATGGAATTAACTATGCTAATTATTTAGATGGCACCATTCCACCTTTGAGTATTGGCGAAATAGAAAAGGTGTTTTGGGAAGTGCTTGAGGGGTTGGCACAGTTACATCAAGCAAAAATTGTGCATCGAGACATCAAACCCAGTAATTTGATGCGCCGTCAGAGTGATAGTTCAACGGTAATTGTTGACTTTGGTTCGGCATGCGATCTGAGTAGTTTAAATGCTTTAGAAACTACTATTGGCGATCTCGATCAGTCTTTGGGTCATACCAAAATCTACACTCCTGGTTATGCTCATCCCCAACAGCAGGATGGCATGGCAACTGCCACAGCGCAATGGGATCTTTATGCCTTAGCTAAAACGATTGTGGCATTACGTCTGGGTAAAAATCCACCTTGGAACAAGCCTGTAGCGATTGAAGACTTAGGTTTTTCAGAGCAGGTAACTCACTTACTGCAAGAAATGCTTAAAGTTGAGGACTGTCAGCTAATTGATGCCTGGGATGCAGTACGGTTTGAATCGTCAATCCCTGAGATCGGGATCAAGGATGTGGCAGAAGCAAAGAGAGTGAAGCCCCGTAAGCGTAAGGGCAAAGGATTGTGGATTGTGGGGGCAGCGGCTGTAGGGTTATCGGCGATCGCAGCAGGAATTTATTTATTACCTGAGTATACTACTGCTTTAATCGAA
>JBCCDL010000172.1:0-9312 GCA_039030815.1 Cyanobacteria bacterium P01_A01_bin.83
ATAATTCTAACTTGAGATACTTAATTAAATCCGCTTTTACGAACTCTTTTCTCTACACAGCCTATTAGTCATTAGAAATTAGTAATTATAAATTATGGTTTATCGAGATCGCTTTCAAGTAGGAGGAACACTAGATTCTAATCATAGTAGCTACGTAGTTCGTCAAGCAGATCTGCAACTATCAAGCTACTTAGAAAAAGGCGAATTTTGTTTTATTTTAAACTGTCGTCAGATGGGTAAATCTAGTTTAACCATTAGAACAGCAGATCGCTTACAAAATAAAAATTTTAGCTGTGCTTTTAGTGACTTGAGTATTCTAGGGACTTCTAACATTACTCCCGAACAATGGTATAAAAGCTTTGCCTATCAAGTATTAGAAAGTTTAGATTTAGACGATCTAGATTTAGATGAGTGGTGGAAAAAATATAATTCTTTAACTGCGGTCGATTGTTTGAGTAAACTATTCAAAGAGATTGTTTTAACTGAGATATCAAGTAATATAGTAATTTTTATCGATGAAATAGATAGTATTATTAAACTACCTTTTAAAGATGATTTTTTTGCTTTAATTAGAGGATTTTATAATAAAAGAACTATCGATCCGAACTATAAACGTTTAACATTTTGTCTTTTAGGAGTTGCTACTCCTCCAGACTTGATTGCAGATAAAATACGAACTCCTTTTAATATCGGTCGTCCCATAGATTTGAAAGGTTTTACTGTAGAAGAAGCAAAAAATAGCTTGCTATGGGGACTTTCTGAATCTGTCAAACAAGCAGAAAATGTGTTATCAGAAGTTATTTATTGGACGGGAGGACAACCTTTTTTAACTCAAAAGTTATGTCAACTAGTTACAGAACATGCTGCTGATTATCATGTCAATGTAAAAGAAATCGTCCACAAATACATAATTGAAGATTGGGAATCTCAAGATAATCCCCAGCATTTTAGAACAATCCGCGATCGCCTTTTGTTTGACAAAAACAATACTCTTAAACTTTTAGAACTATATCAGCAAATCTCACAACAAAATCAAATTATTGCCGATGATAGCATCGCGCAAAGCCAGTTAAGAATTTCTGGTTTAGTAGTTAAAAGAGAAAGATATTTACAAGTTTATAATCCTATCTATAAAAAGATATTTAATAATCATTGGGTTTTAGAACAGCTAAATAATTTACGTCCTTATAGTATTCAATTTAATACATGGCTGGCTGCCGAGCGTTCTGAAGACTATCTATTAAATAAAAAAGATTTAGATCGAGCTTATCAATGGGCAGGAAAGAAAAATTTAACTCGTGATGATTATGAATATCTATCTGCTTCTCGTGAACAACAAAACAAACAAGAGAAAGAGCAAATTGTTAAAGAGAAAAACCGACTAATTCGTCGTCGTATTATTGGAGCAAGTATAGTTATTTCTTTAATTAGCGTGGTTACTGTAGCATTAGGTATCTATGGTTACAACAAAAAGTCCGAAGCAATAATATCTAGTTTAAATAATGAGTCTAATCTTGCTTTAGAAGGATTTAACCAAGGAGAACAATTAGCGGGATTGATTAAAGCTATTAAAGTTAATTACGAACTAAAAAAGCAAATCAAAAATACTCAAAGTATCGTTGAATACATAACAACAGAACCAATTGAAGATCTTAATAATATTATCAATCAAATTCAAGAAAGAAATAAAGTTAAAATATCAAAAAACTCAATTACTTCTTTAGCATATACTTCTGATGGTAAAATAATTATCTCAGGAGATGAAAACGGAAAAGTTAAATTGTGGAATAGCATAACTAATAAAATTACTACTTGGAAAAGTTTACCCAATACAGAAAAAATTACTGATATTGTCATTAGTCCTGATGAACAAATTTATATAGCTAACCAAGCTAAAAATACAGGAATTTTAGTTTTCGCTCTTAATGGTAACTTTAAAAATAGTTTTAAAACCAACAGTAATATTTCTAGTTTAGCCATCAATACTCAAAATAATTATTTAATCTCTGGAGATAATTCTGGTAACATAACTCTTTGGTCACAAGATGGTCAAATAATAAAAACTTGGTCAGCACATAAAGAACAAATTAATAAGATTGCAGTTAGTTCTACAAATAATCAAATTGCAACTGCTAGTAATGATACTACAGTAAAACTTTGGACAACAGAAGGAGATTTAATTGCTATTTTAACAGGAAAAGAGATAGGACATAACGATTCAGTCAACGATGTTGCCTTTAGTCCTGATGGTCAAACAGTTGCTACTGCGAGTAAAGATACGACAATTAAATTATGGAATAAAGATGGTAGTTTGCAAAAAAACTTATTGGGACATAATGGTGCAGTGAATAGCATTGCATTTAGCTCTGACGGTCAAACAATTATTTCTGTTAGTGATGATAAAACTATTAAACTTTGGGATATGGGGTTTTTAAAAGAAACAATTATAGGTCATCAAACTGAAGTAAACCAAGTTGTTTTTGAGAGTAATAATCGAACATT
Organism: Cyanobacteria bacterium P01_A01_bin.83; assembly: GCA_039030815.1. GTDB lineage: Bacteria > Cyanobacteriota > Cyanobacteriia > Cyanobacteriales > Xenococcaceae > Waterburya. Next base: position 2,503 of record JBCCDL010000172.1, read on the forward strand.
TATCTCAGCAGGAAATGATGGCACGCTCAAAAATTGGCACAATCCCGATTTTGCTTCTGACAGATTTCAAACAGGTGTATTTCTAGAAAATCAACAAATATTATTAGTTAATCCTCAAAATACTCAGATTCAATCCTTAGAGGGTCAAACTATCAAAACGATTTCTAATCCTCAAAATAAATTTATTAATGCCATTGCTTTTAATCCTGACAATAATACATTATTCGCAGGAACGGAAGATGGTTTGCTCGCCCAACTAAACTTAAAAAAATCTGATTCTTGGCAAACATGGCAACATCATAGTTATAGAGGAGCAATAATTGCTATAGATATTCATCAAACAAGCAATAACTTAATTACACTGGGAGTGGAAAAATCAGGAGATAATGCATCTTATATCATTAAAGAATGGAATCAAAATGGTCAGCTAATAAACACTTTCAATTACAAAAAAGAGCAAGAAATTACTGCGATCAAATACATTTCTCAAGGAAATAAAATAGCGATTGCTACTAAACAGGGTAATATAGAATTATGGGATAGTAATGGCAACTTTCATCGAGCGATCGCTACAAGTAGAGCAGACAATATTACTTCCATTGCCTTTAGCCCTGATGGTAAACTCATAGCAACTAGCGATGGAGAAGGCAATATAGAGTTAAGAGCAATCGATCTTGAATCCGATTCAATTAATGATAAATTACTAGCAACCTTTACCCATAAAGATGTTAGTAAAATACTCGATATTAACTTTACCGCTGATGGAAAAGCTATTAGAGCAGTCAATCAATACGGAATACTCTATTATTGGAATCTAGACATTGATATTCTATTACAACAAGGATGTAATTGGTTAAAAAACTACTCTACAACAGAAGCAAATATTCACTGTAACAGTTCACTATCAAAAAAAAGTCAAAGGAAAATAGGTGTGAGTAATCCTAGTAGAAGAGGAAAAAAAAGTGGGGTAGAATGAGACAGCAATCGCATTTAGTTTTCTTATATACTTCTAATTTCTAGTACCGATAAATTTTCACTATCGGTACTAGGATTTACGAAATTATCTCTATCAATCAGGAGCTAACTTGGCAAAAGAAGATACGCGAGTTTAGCCTAAGGGACACCTTCAAACCACGCAAATAAACTTTGTTCAAACCTACATAACGAGCAAATCGCAGATAAAAACCACGAACGCCTTGAGAAATCGTGCCTTCAACTCCAGCACTTTGATTATACCGCTTTGACCATGTTTTTGTTTCTTGTCTTTTTCTCGTTCTATTGAGAGTAAGTTCTCGCGCTTCGTTTTTTGAACGAGTACAATAGAATCTTTCTGATTGGAGATTGCTTTTAGGGTCTTATGTTAGATTCGCGACTCAGTATCAATTGCTACTCAAACCCCTAAATGTATTAATAAAAATGCTTAATACGATCACTTTATTAAAATATAGAATTTGCTTTAGTTTCCGTTATATAGCATTACGTATTTAGATTAGGACACTTGCTACTCGCTACTTGCTACTTTCGAACCATCGACTTTTGGATTGTCCTAACATAACTTTGTACGACTATATATTGCTATTTTGAAGCCTGAATGGTAAAAACTAGGGTTGGTGAACAAATTATCAGGAAATACAAAAAATAAATACAGATTATGCAAGTAAAACAACCATTGCAATCGGCGGTCAATTTACTTTTTTTTAAGTCACCTTTAGAAGCACAGCTAATTGTAACTCGCCGCTGTAATTTGAGTTGTGGATACTGTAGCGAGTTTGATAATCACTCTGCCCCAGTACCTTTAGAACTTTTGAAAGAAAGGATTGATGCAATTCATCGCTTACGTGTCGTCAATACTTCTCTGTTGGGAGGTGAACCACTTATGCATCCTGACATTGTGGAAATTGTTAGATATTGCAATCGCAAAAATCAAGTTTCGATTACGACCAATGGATTTCTAATTAAAGAAAAATTAATTAAACAGTTAAATGAGGCTGGATTGAGCAATCTACAAATTAGTATCGATGCTGTAGAAATAGATCGCAGTGGCTATATTCAAAAATCGTTACAGAAATTATTACCAAAACTAGAAATTTTACGTGAACATGCTAACTTTGACGTTCATGCCAACATCGTACTGTGTGAATCAACCAAACTAGACTTTATCGAAACCGTAGCCCAAATTCGCGCAATGGGTTTTAATGTCTCGGTGGGCTTAATGCATGACGACAAAGGACAAATCGAAATTGAAGGCGATGAATATCTAAATCTTTGGGATAAATACTTCTCCAGTGGCGAAACTTATCCCTTAAACGATTATGAATACGGTAGAAAACTGTTGCAGGGTCACAAACCAAAATGGAAGTGTCGTTCTGGTTCGCGATATCTTTACGTCGATGAATTTGGCTTAGTACAGTATTGTTCTTCTCAACGCGATCGCTTGAATAAACCGCTTACTGAATACAGTCTTCAGGATCTTAAACAACAATCTCAAGAATACAAAGGTTGTGAAGAGGGATGTTCTCTGCTGTGTGTTTACCGTGATTCGATGTTAGATAATGAGCCGCAACAGATGTTAAAGATTGCTTATAAAGTATTGTCTCAAAAACTATTTGCACCATTGAGTTAATAGTTGAATAGGAGAACCAGAAAACAAAATGTCGTACAATTCTCTTGTACGACTCTTAAATATATTTCACTATTAATTCAATATAAATTTTTGATTATCTTATTCAAGAAAATCAGAATCTTATTTTAGTAGCAATTATATTTTTTTTATTATCATCGGTATTTGAACTATTTAAAATCTATTGTTGTCTAATCGCTACAAGCAAAACTTAAAAATGACTAAGATGACTCAATCTAGATTTAAATAGATTACCAAAATAATAGTTTAAATTAAGTAGTTATTATTAATTAAATTCTTAGTAACAGATGATTTGTGTTGGTCACAAAAGTGATCACCAAATTTAATTTGTGCATTAACACTTATCTTTACTAACTATACTGATTTACTGAGGGCAAGAATACTTATAAAACTAGCTAGATCATGATAATGCTAGGTATAATCTTGGGCTGATCTCATATCTTTATTAAAGAAAAATAGTATAAATGCTGTTGTTTTATTGTATCTAGAAAACCTAAGCTGTAATTGTTTCTGAATAAATTTATTTATCAGTAATAAATTATCAAGATTTAAATTATAAATTACTCTCTATCTAGGGACTAAATTTAATGACAACTTGCGTTAATAAAGATATTAAACTAGATACACTCTATCTATTTCAGCAATACGTTAGTAAGCCTACAACCAGAATCAGAAATCAAATAATGGAGCTAAACTTCGGTTTGGTGAAGAAAGAGGCTTATCACTGGGTTAACCAATGTAATGAAAGCTTTGAAGATTTATTGCAGGTTGGTTCAATTGGTTTGATTAGAGCTATAGAACGTTTTAATGTTGAAAAAGGTAATGCTTTTAGTTCATTTGCTATACCTTACATTCGTGGTGAGATTCAACATTACCTCAGAGATAAAAGTCCAACTTTAAGAATTCCGCGGAGATGGTTAGAGTTACGGCAGCAATCTATCGCTTTTATTCATAGTTTTAGAGAAGAGCATCATCGTCAACCTACTAACTCAGAAATTGCTCAGTATTTAGATGTCTCAATTAAAGAATGGCAAGACATAAAGTTAGCTTACCAAAATCGTAAGCCTTTAAGTTTAGATGTTTCTGTAAATAATGACTTAGACACCCAAACCAGTCTTTGCGATCTTGTTGCCGATCCCAAATATCGTAGCTTTCAATTAGTTTATGAAGATCGCGTACGTTTACAGCAAGCTTTATCTGAACTAGAAGATAGAACTAGAGATGTATTAGAGTTCGTTTTTCTGCACGATTTAACTCAGAAAGAAACAGCAAAAGTTTTAGGTATTAGTGTGGTAACAGTTTCTCGTCAACTAAAGAAAGGCGTTAATTTATTAAAAAAATCTATGGATCAGGAAAGTTAAGAGTTTTCCAGCTCTGGCTAATATGAAAACCAACTGTTATCTTGGAGTCTGAATTATTTGGTTACAGGTTAAGTTAGGTGTTCTTAAAAAGTTGGCGCTCAAGGCTAAACAATTTAAGTATGACCTGATTTAAATCAATACTTAAACTATTATTATGAACAAAGCTGTATTGTTAATATTAACTGGAACCTTAGCTATGTTAGCTAGTGGTTGTTCTCTTTTTTCTAACTTTGCCGATTCACAAAAAGATCCAGAGGAAAATTTAGCGAAACCGATTCCAGTGCAGGTTAATGCCGCACAGCCAAATGACGAGCCAGAAGCAGAGTTTGCTGATCTTGAAGATGAGATTGAGCCTGTGCAAGAAATTGCTGGTTTGATTCCTGCAACCAATCCTGATGTCAGAGTCCGAAATAGCGTTCGCGGTAGACAAGATCCTTTTTCGGTAGTTACTTTGAATCCACGTATTGAAATTGAAGAGGAAGAATCTAGAAGTGAACCTCCTACTAGTCGTTTTTCGCAAAGACCTGCCCCGTCAGATAATAACGATGATAGTCAGTCTGCTGACTTACCAGAACCAACCTTAGCCCAAGAGGTTATTATTTCAGGTTTGTATGAATCCAATGGTACAACTAAACTTATTGTCCAAGCACCAGAAGAGGATACTAGCCGTTATGTGGAGGTGGGACAATATTTATCAAATGGTCAAATCTTAGTTAAAAGAATCGAGCAAGATAGTTTTGCCTCTCCCATAATTATTTTGGAGGAATCGGGCATTGAGGTAGCCAAAGCAATCGGGGAAGGTGTCGAAGATGATGCAGATAGCATTAGTTTAATACCAGCTAACACCTCTATTAATAGCTTAAGCTCAACTATTTCCTTAAGTTCCAATTGACAATTACCAAGATCCAATCTAGTGCTACTAGTCAAAACCATATCCAATTATAGATAGCGATGCAGCTCGCATGTGCGGGCTGCATCGCTTTTATAGACAAATTTATACCAAAGGTTTCTATTCTTATTAGTTACTTTCAGATTATCCTGATGCTTAGTGTTCTAAGTTCAATCTCAATTAATGAACTCAATTTTTTCAGGTAATTTACTTGTCTCCTTAGTTCTAGTTTCTATACTGGCAGCATATGTCGCCTGGAATTTGGGAGCGAATGATGTAGCAAACTCGATGGGAACTTCAGTGGGTTCCAAAGCAATTACATTGACTCAAGCAATTGTATTGGCAGGGATTTTAGAGTTTACAGGGGCGGTAATCTTTGGTCAACAAGTATCAGCAACCTTGGCAACTAAGGTTGCTAATCCCACTTTATTTAGGGATACTCCCGAGACATTTTTATTAGGAATGGTTGCCGTCTTGCTCTCCTGTGGCATTTGGTTACAGTTGGCTACTAGTAAAGGTTTGCCAGTAGCTTCATCTCATGCTGTGGTAGGAGCGATCGCTGGATTTAGTTGGGTTGCTCTAGGCAAAGATGCGATCGCTTGGGGCAATATTGGTTTAATTTGCTTAGGCTGGATTGTTACTCCAGTTATAAGCGCCATCGTCGCCGCTAGTTTGTACAGCTTGTTGCTAACTTGGCTGTTTGAATCAGACAATGTTTTACAGCAAATGTTGGAATGGATTCCGTGGCTGAGTGCAGGTTTAATTAGTGTGTTTGGCGTAATAGTTTTACCAACCGTAGTCCATCTTCCTTTATTTAATTATGTTCCTGTATCCGAAAGAATCATTAGTTTGGGACTGGGATTAATAGGGACAGGTGTCATTACCTACTATGGCTGGTATAAGTTCAAAAACTATTGTCAGCAAAAAATTGAAATGCGGATTGTTGAAAGACTAATGGGCAAATATCAGGTGCTGAGTGCCTGTTTTGTCGCATTTGCTCATGGTTCCAACGATGTGGGAAATGCGATCGCTCCCCTGGCAGTTATTGTCTTTATTCTCAATCTGGGGATCGTGCCAACTGAAAATTTAGACATCCCGATCTGGATTTTAGTTTTGGGGGGATTAGGCATTGTTGCAGGTTTGGCAGTGCAGGGAAAAAAAGTTATTGCCACAGTTGGCGAAAACATTATTTCCTTAGTCCCAAGCACTGGTTTTTGTGCAGAAATAGCTACGGCTGGCACAATCTTAATCGCATCTCGGATCGGCTTACCTGTGTCCACTTCCCATGCCTTAGTGGGTAGCGTTATCGGGATTGGTTTGGTATCTAGAGAGCAAAATGTGCGCTGGGAGACAATTCAATCTGTGGTACTGGCTTGGGTTGTTACTTTACCCGTGGCGGCAATCTTGGGCGCACTAATTTTTTATTTATTGCTGATGTTGCCCTGGTTTTAAGTTAAACTGACTCGGAATCTACAGGTAAGGCATAATAAGCGATACCTTCAAAATTATAGTTGGATAAATTTTCGATTACGTTATCTCTTTCTACTTCACTGGGAGTATAAAAGTGAACTCCTAATGTGGGCTCGAAAAAACGGTAAATCGGAATCGATCCTTCAACTTCAGTTTCATAAGCATAAAACTGGACTCCCTCAAATTGAAAGTCAGGTAGATTCTCAATAATCGTATCCCGTTCAACTTCGCTGATGGTGTAGAGATGTACCCCCGTCGACTGATTGAAGAAACGATAAACTTCTTGCCCCCCAGTTGTCGGATCTACTGTGGTGTATGCTGCCCCTTCAAAGTTATAGTTGGTTAGGTTTTCAATAGCGTTATCTCTCTCAACTTCACTAGAGGTGTAGAAGTGTCCTCCAGCAACAGGATCAAAAAATCGGTAGACGGCATCTTCTGAATTATCAACA
>JBCCDL010000173.1:0-9269 GCA_039030815.1 Cyanobacteria bacterium P01_A01_bin.83
GCTTGAAAACGTTATTTACCTTCATGAATCGAATTATCTTCCCTGCCTTGTTAGCTTTAGCCGCTTGTCAGGCTCAAAGCATTAGGCCTCCATCCTCAATTAAGCAATCTTCTAACAAGACAGTTGACATTAGTTCCAAATCTACTGTGGCTGAGAAATTCTTGATTTCAGCAAATGGAATTGGCAAAGCCAGGCTCGGAATGACTTTAAAAGAACTTAAGCAAATCGTCGAACCCAATACTAAATTTGAGCTAGTATCATCTTTTTTGGTAGATGTTAATGCGATCGCCGTTACTCAAGATGGTTTGGTACAATATTATCTTCTCTACCCTGCGGGTTCTACTTCTCATCCTGATGGTTCTACTCCTACAGATAACGACCCGATTACAATCTTGGTCACAGATAATCAGAACTATCAAACTGAACAAGGTGTAAAAGTTGGTACTTCCATTTCTCAGGCAGAAGATATCTATGGTGATGCAATCTTGGCTTACAACGTAGAAGGAGAGTCAAGAGAATATATAACTTTTGGTAGCCAAAATCCTCCCAACATTCGCTTTAGGGCATCTTACTTTAAGCTAATTTCTGATGGACTAGGCTTCTCAGGAATTTATCCTGAGTACCCTGGAGTGTCATATACTACCGACAAATACCAGGAGGGAGCCGCGATCGCTGCGATCGAGGTTGCTTGTGATTCGGATAATTGCCTGTGATCAACATCCTGAGGTTCAACATCACGCCTCAGTTATTTGCCACCATAGTAAAAAGCAATTTCTTTATCTTTTAAAGCTGAAAACTCGGAATCGAGCAACATTTGATTCAATTCATCTTGAGCCAAGTGTTTTGCCCCAATCCGAACAATACGCGAGCGCATAGTATTAGTAACTCCACTACGTTGTCTTCGGGCTTCAAAACCCATAACTTTATTGTATAAATCAAGTTTATTGGCAGGAATTGCCGAACCATCAAGATCTAAACCTTGGGCGATCGCCTGATCTACTGCATCAGCTCCTTTTGTATCTACCATAATACTTTTATTCGTCTATTTTATTAATTCAGAAGCATTGTATCAGAGGGAGTTAACTAGATTGAAACAAAAGCAAAGAAATACAATGATACATCTTGCAGATTAATTTATTTAAAGATTTAGCTGCTGCTGGGCTAGCTGGTAGTAAAGTCCCTGCTCTGAAATCAACTTCTCGTGAGTACCCTGTTCAACAATTAACCCCCGATCTAAAACAATAATATTATCGGCATTTCTCACCGTGGATAGACGATGAGCAATAATAAAGGTAGTACGTTGACGAGTCATCCGAGTGAGATTTTCTTGAAAACGTCGTTCAGATTCTGTATCTAAAGAACTAGTTGCCTCGTCTAAAATCAAAACTGGAGGACCACCCAAAAAGGCACGAGCGATCGCTATCCGCTGTCGTTGTCCACCAGATAAGCTGTCCCCTCTCTCACCGACTTTAGTGTTATATCCCAATGGTAGAGACTGAATAAAGCTATGAGCTTCTGCTAGTTTTGCTGAGGCTATAACTTGCTCCAGAGTATATTCAGAACGATATAAAGTAATGTTTTCTAAAATAGTACCTGAAAATAAGAAGCAGTCTTGTGGAACGACTCCAATTTGCTCTCGCAAAGACTTAAGAGAAACGTGCTTTAAATTGTGTCCATCCACCAGAATTTGACCACTAAGGGGATGATATAAACCTTGAATCAATTTCACCAAAGTGCTTTTACCAGAACCGCTGCGTCCAACAATAGCTATGGTTTGTCCCGCTTGCACCTCGAAAGAGATATTTTGCAGGATATTAGCTTCCTCCTCCGCATCATAGCGAAACGTAACATTATTTAGAGAGACATTTCCCTTTAGCTCAGGCAGTATCAGCTTCAGGTCTCGCTGTGACTCTTCTGTTTTAGCATCAAAAACATCATTAAGGCGTTCTACCGAAATCAGGACTTCTTGTAGTTCATCCCACAAAGCAACTAGAGCCATTACTGGACTAATAATATAGCCTTTCATCATATTAAAAGCTACATACTGACCAATAGTTAACTGATCCTGAATTACTAGACTAGCGCCATACCATAGTAGCAATGTCCCCCCAATTGAATTAATTAGACCACTGAGCAATCCTAAATTAATCGCTAGCTTTTGCCCTTTGAAACGTACATTAAGCTGGCGAGTTAATAAATCTTCCCAACGCCAGCGTAAATCTCGCTCAGCAGTGATCGCTTTTACGGTAGAAATGCCAGTCATCATTTCCACTAAAGAGGAGTTTTGATCGGCAGTCGCATTGAAACTGGCACGTGAAACTTTTCTTAGTAAAGGAGTTGCAGCTAAAGTTACCAGCACGATTGGTGGAATCAGCAGTAAAATCATAGCAGTAAGCTGCCAATTGTAATAAAGCATCAGCCCGAGATAGATAAATCCCGTTACAAAATCCAACCAGGTTAGCAATAGGTTTTGAATTAAGAACTGCTGAATTTTTTGGTTTTCCTGAACCCGAGTGATGATATCGCCGACACGCCGAGACTCAAAAAACTTGATAGGTAAGTTTAAAGCATGATTGACAAAACCTCCAATCATCGTCAGATCGAGGCGATTAGCTAAATAGCTCAGAAGATAGTTGCGTATCGAACTCAAGCCGATACCTAACCCCCCAAACATTAAGATTCCAATCACCAGCACATTGAGAGTAGACTGACTTTTATTAACTACCACCTGATCGAGAATGATCTGGGTGAACAACGGAGAAACCAGACCTAAAATCTGGATCAGCACAGAGGCAATGATAATTGTCAGTCCAACTGATCGATATGGTAATAAAAGCTTAAAAAATTGGGTGAGAGAGCGTTTTTCTGATGGTACTTCATCCAACCGTTCAGTAGGTTCAAGCAGTAGCGCGTATCCTGTCCAACCATCAATAAACTCTGTGCTAGAAATCTCAGATTTTCCTTGAGCAGGGTCGGCGACAAGAATTTTGTTGCCTTTAACGCGATAGACAACTACATAATGATCTCCCTGCCAATGGGCAATCCAGGGGTTTTGCTGTTGGGCTATACGACTTAAACTTGCCCTGACGGGTCGAGCATTATAGCCAATACCTTCAGCGGCTCTGGCTAAACTTTTTAAAGATGCTCCAGAACGTCCTACGCCAATTAACTCCCGAAGATAATTAATACTTAAGCGCTTTCCCCAATAGCGGCTGATCATTGCTAGACAAGCAGCACCACAGTCTGAAGAACTCTGTTGTTCGAGCCAGGGGTAATTTTTCCAGCGACGGCGACGCTTAATTGGCTTTGGATAGTTAACTTCCTGAATACCATCATCATCCTTCTCTGCTGAAACAGCATCAACCGAATCTGGTTTAGATACGTGCGTAATACTTGAGCTTTTAAGGTTTGCTAGAGCATTAACGCTGGAGACGCTTTTGATTTTTGTTAATGCCTGTTGACTAGATCGAGAATCGGGATTTTTTGACCAGGCAATAACTAACTCAGGAGCAAGCTCTGAGAAAATTGACCAGCTTTTGTGAGGTAAACGATAGATTAACAAATCAGTCTGAGCAAGCCACCCATCAGCACCAGCCTCGGAAGTTCCCCAAGAATCGCCTATTCTAAGTTCTTGCTCTTGAATTTTACCCTGACCTAACCAGAAACGTATAGTTGGCTGATCACTAGTAACTCGATCTCCTGCATTGATTTTAGTCGCTACTAAATAGGGAAGTAACTGTTTGATGCGATGACTAGAAAGAGAGCGTAACTGAGTAAGAGTTTTTAAAAAGAGCAACTTTTGATGCTGTTGCGCCATATGCCGCCATTTTCTCTCTAGTTCAGAGAACTGTAGCAGACATGGAGCTAGATTTTTCAAAGAGATTTTGGCAATTTTAACTTTACCAGCGGCTACCACTTTGTAGGGAAAAAAAGTCTGACACCAGAGAGCCTCTCCTCCGAAGGTTGCTCCTTCTGCCATCAAATTTGCCGAAACTTCCCTTTGTTTATCAGTATCAAACCCTAACAGGCGCGCTCTCCCTTCACAAATTACAAAAAAGTGTTGTGAATCTAGCTGTGACTGGCTTGATTGCGCCGAAGAACCTGACTGAACCATTAAAGAGTCGCCTAGTTGAAATTCAAGTATTTCAAACTGTTGACTTAATTTCTTAAGTAGTTCCGTTTGTTTAGAGTTAAATGTCCCCTGTTTTAACAGCCATGATAAGACTGTAAAACTATTCTCTGAATCCCCTGCCGCAGTAGGAGATTTGATTGCTGTAATATCCACTTGCTCTTGCTCCGTAAACAGCCATTAAAAATTTGTCTATATATAAAGTAGTTGAGCTTTTTGATTATAAATCTTAGTCAGAAGTTACCTCTACTAGCTAAGCCTAGGCGAAGGCATCTCGTTTAACGTTCTCCTCATTAGAGGACTGTTTAGAGGACTGTATTATGCCTTTGTCCCGTCACACATAGAGATAAACCGAAGACATCCCTGTTAATGTTAAATAGTGCCCTCGTGATATAAGACTTTACGCAAAGCTGCCTAAGTAGCAATTAAATAACTCCTTTCAGTTTGATCCTCAACCAAAATAACTTAGACAGATTTTGCAACTTTCTTACACATCAACGAAATAATAATTTCATTAAATTATCCGAAAGTTCTAATTTTCCCCAACCTACTCATTTTCTCATCGAAATATAATAATTTTTCTCTTGATCTTCATGCTCTTCTTGATGCTAGAGATCCCTGAATTTGTGCCAAATTAGATTAGGCATTGTGTGCTGAGAAAGCACTCCCATCCCTCCTTTAACTTGTTGCGAATGACGATCCATGTCCTCTAAGCAGCACAAATCACGCAGCCTATTAGTGGATTTGGGTCTGGCAGTAGCTAAATCAGATTTATTGTCAGAGTTGGTTATTGCTTTTGCTGGCTGCGAATTCTGTTCTCGATTCATTTTCATGAGTCGGTTGTAGGTTCTGTAGGGAATATAGTGTAATGGGTTATATCCAGAAAATCGTAGAATCAACAAACATGCCCAAGAATATTTACCCGATATAATAGCTTCGACTATTTGATTAAACTGTTCATCGCTCATGACTTTGTCGAGTTTGGAATTAGCAGAATTAAGATTTTGGTACATTGTTTTGATTAAATAAATTACTTTCGCAAATGTCGCTTTTATAATTCGAGCCCGTCTTGCTGCATTTTTTTGATCGGATCGAGCAAAACATCAACTATTCGTTGACGACGAATCACAATGTCGGCGGTAGCTGTTTGCCCTGGTTTAAACCAAACTCTTTGCCCATCCTCTACTACATACTTACGCTCAAGTTCTATTTTTATGCGGTATCCTGCACCCAATTTTTCATCAGTTTTGACATCTGCCGATACGGATGTTACTTTTCCTGGAATTACCCCATAGTCCTGATAGGAATAAGCATCAAATTTAACCTGTACTGGCATGCCCTTTTCCACAAATCCCGCCTCGCTATCAGGCAATATAGCCGAAAGAATTAGCGGGGAATCTGACGGTGCGATTTCAGCTACAGTTTCTCCAGACTGAACTACCTTTCCTGTGTTAACTACGTTGAAAGATAGAACTGTTCCTTCAACCGGAGCCCTTAGAGATCTTTTTTCCAGTAGATTGTTAGCGGCTGCCAGCTTATTTTTGGTTTCAGCAATCTGCGCTTGTGTTTGACCGATCTCCAACTTTAACTGCTGGGCTTTCTGTTGTGCTTCAAGCTCAATTCTGCGGCTGTCTGCTCGTTTACGTTCTAGCTCTGCTTCTAATTGTTCAATTTTCTTCTGTCCTGAAACCAGATCTCCTTGACTTTCGGTGATCCGTGCGTCCATTTCTCGCAAAGCCTGTTCTGAACTGAATATCTGCTCACTGATACTGCTGATTCCTTGGAGTTTATTATCAGTCAACTGTTGTTGGCTTTGACGATAAGCCTGCTGTGCTTGAAAGACAGCCTCCTGAGAAATCGCTCCTTCTTGAGCCAGAGGCTTGAGTCTTTCCAAACGTAAGCGATGTTCTTCTAGCTCTGCATTAAGTTGCTGAAGCTTCTCTTTCTCTAATCCTGATAAATCTTGTACTTGATTTTGTCTGAGGGAGTAAGCCTTTAATTCAGACTGTCTTTGGGTCAGTAACTCACTGGTCATTTCCGCTTCAGCGATCGCTGACTCTATCGCTGATTGCTGACTTCTTAATTCGGCTTGAGCAACTAGTCGATGAGTTTTAGACTCCACCTCAACTTTCTCCAGCAGATAACGCTTCTGACTAAGCTCCTGCTGATAAGAATCTAGAAGGTCTGTCAGTCGCTCCACTTCTCTAGTTTGTTGCTCTGAATCTAATCTGGCAATTAGTTCTCCTGCCTTGACCTCTTGCCCCTCTTTTACGGCAATATGACTGACTTGAGCAGATTCTATAGACTCGATTTTATAGGTTTCTCCTTTAGGAATTAGTCTTCCTTGAGCTTTGCCTACTCGATCAATTTCTCCAAACCAAGCCCAGATTGAAAAAGAAACACAGAAAACAACACCACCCAAAATTAGTTGGAGTGGTAAGTTAGATGGCGGTTCATCCAGCAAAGACTGCATTGCAGGAGACCACTGAACCATTTCTCCTTGAGGGGAGTTTTCCTGACTAATCTGCGCTAGACTAGATTCCGCTGTCGATTTGACCAACAGCTTAGAATCTGATGCTGAATCAAGAGACTTATCAACTTCTTCTTGATGAGAAGTATGCTGCTTTAAATTCATCACTCTAGATAACATTTTCATAACTTTAAAGCTAATAATTAACTTCCTATCTAAACAATTAGACCACCACTTTTCGCTTAATTTGACTTATTATGGACAGAAGACAACGGATTAATGTATTTAAAAATTGATTTGAATGGGAGCGAAAACTAAAATCAAAGTAAAATTCAGCTAGATGGCTAACTGATATATTCTAGAACCTCCTTTTAATATCATCTTAATTTGTATTTACAACCAATACTTTATAACGTTTGTGTATCTCAAAACATCTAAAATGCTAATATGTAATATTTGTTAACTTAGCTATGCTTCAAATCGATGATCTCAATGTAATCTTTCATTATTAAATAGTATATCAAAAAGAATTATTATGCGATAAGGTATGTTATATCACAGTAGTTCCTTATTTTAAGAAAAAATTAAGCCTTAAGTCAATTATGATAATTTATTAAGATTTTCGAGAATTTTAAATTTAAAATCATGTTTGCAATGTGAAGATTTTGTGAAGAAGCATTATAGTTTATGGGTATTAGCTGATTATTTCTTTGATCGGTATTTAGAAATTATGATACAAAAAGGATTGTAAAGTAATTGATAATTTCAGAGCTAATCGAATTTTTTCCAAGGTGTAGTTTGGACAAAATGAATTAAATACTAATCAATTGTTTTGCTACTTTTGAGTATCAATCGCCTCCTTTAAAAATTTTATTTTGGCTTTATTTAACTACCAGAGTGATATGACAAATTTTCTGACTACATAGAGAATATTAAGTAAAACTAGTTTTAATTTGATTTTTTGTCGTTAATTAAGAAAGCAATCATAATTGCTCAGACATCAGAAAAAATATTGAGTAATATTATTTCTTGAATGATTACAAAATGATAATTGACAAATCACCAGCGATTATTTTTCATAACTCGAAACAGCTCTTAATCCCTGGGTGAGTGCAAAAAGTGTTGAATCATAATGTAATATTTGATTGAATCTAGGGCATTGCTGATTTTGAAGATCAAACCAATAAGTAAGTTGCAAAAATTTTAGTTATACCTTGATTCAGCAACCCCCTCAATAATCTGCACCACAATATTTGAGTGTACCTGAGGTTGCTTTGATAGCTACAGATAATGGACGACGTGGAATATAGTTTTGTCCTAGAAAACGAGCAGTGTGTTCAGTAGTAAAAGTTTCCATCTGATTTTGGTTAACAGAGTAAGCCTGACCTAAAAAGCGTAACTTCATTGCCCTTTTCTCCTCTAATGGTAGTTCTTTTGAGGTGGTTGCTAATTTTCAATAAGTTTGAGGTTTGAGAAAATATGTAACTTCATCAATGTGTATTAAAGACAAGAATCGAGAAAAAGTAGGGATGAACAATTAGCCATGTCTAAGTTGATGGTCAGCAATTGTTTGATGAATAGCGGTCGCAACGTCTTAGGATATAGAGTTGGGGCATTAATTAGCATATTCAGTATTGAAAGAGGTTAGTTATGAGAATTTTGATTATGGGGGGGACTCGCTTTATTGGAGTTTACCTGACTAAAGTATTAGTAGCACAAGGTCATGAAGTAATTTTGTTCAATCGTGGTAATCATCCCAGTCCAGTAGAAGGCGTCCGTCAAATTCAAGGCGATCGCAAAGATGCTGCTCAACTAAAGGAAAAGCTCAACCGAGAAAAATTTGATGTCATATTTGATAATAATGGTCGTGAATTGAGTGACACCCAACCACTGGTTGAAATATTTAATGGTCAGATCCAGCACTTTGTGTATGTCAGTTCGGCTGGAGTGTATCTGCCTACTGAACAAATGCCCCATAAAGAAGGAGATCCTGTAGATCCTAATAGTCGTCATAAAGGGAAACATCATACGGAAGCTTACTTAGCCCAATCTGGTATTCCCTGGACTTCTGTTCGCCCCTCTTATATCTACGGACCACAAAATTATAACGATTTAGAAGCCTGGTTTTTTGATCGCTTGGCAAGAGAACGCCCAATTCCCATTCCTGGTAACGGCAAATATATTACTCAATTTGGTCATATCCAAGATTTAGTAGCAGCAATGGCAAAAATTCCAGGAAATCAAGCCGCTGTTAACAAAATTTATAATATATCAGGCGATCGCTATGTGACTTTTGATGGCTTGGCTTATGCCTGTGCCGAAGCAGCAGGTAAGTCTCCTGAAAAAATCCAGCTAGTACACTATGACCCCAGGCAATTTGACTTTGGCAAGCGCAAAGCATTTCCTGTGCGGCAACAACATTTCTTTGCTGATATACAAAGTGCGAAAATCGATTTAGAGTGGCAACCTCAGTTTGATTTAGTATCTGGCTTACAAGACTCATGGCAAAATGACTATCTAGCATCAGGCAGAGATCAATCAGAGATTGATTTTACTTTAGATGAAGAGATATTAGGCAAAATATAAATCATGCCCGAAATTAAGCTAAATGCAACTGCTAACCAAAATAAGATAATACTCACAAGATCCCACTGAGTTGAGAGAGGCGCA
>JBCCDL010000174.1:0-9262 GCA_039030815.1 Cyanobacteria bacterium P01_A01_bin.83
ATTTATTTTTTAATGAATTATTTATAAAAATAAATCTATAAATAGATATAAATAGATAGGGATATCTATTGTCAAAATTCAAAAATACAAGATGATGATTGACGACAAAGCAAAAATTTTGATAGTTGACGATCAACCAGATAATGTAGAACTCCTATCAACAATACTCACTGCTCAAGGGTATGAACTTAAAGAAAGTGATAGTGGTTCATCAGCGATCGCGATGGTCAAAGCCGATCCTCCAGACCTGATTTTATTAGATATTAGTATGCCCATGATGGATGGCTTTGAGGTCTGTAAGATACTCAAAAGCAATCATAATACTCAAGATATACCAATTATCTTTATCAGTGCTTTGAAGGAGGTTAGAGATAAAACTCAAGCTTTTAAGTTCGGGGGGAGTGATTATATTACAAAGCCCTTTTATATTGAAGAGGTTTTAGCCAGAGTCAAAAACCAGGTAGAGAATTATCGTTTAAAAACAGAATTACAAGCCACAAATATTCGCTTGAAAGAGGAAAATCACAAGCTCAAAGAGGCTGAAGATAAATTATTAATTCTCAATCAAAAACTCAGTAAGTTAGCTACTTTAGATGGCTTAACTAAAGTCGCCAATCGTTATCGTTTTGATGAATTTTTAATTAGAGAATGGCAAAGAGGTCAAAGAGAAAATTTTCCTTTGTCCTTGATTTTGGCAGATATTGATTACTTTAAACTGTACAATGATCACTTTGGTCATCAGGCAGGAGATAGTTGTCTCGAAAGTGTGGCTCAAGCAATATCAAAAACGTTTAACCGTCCTGCTGACTTGGTTGCTCGTTATGGTGGGGAAGAGTTTGCAGTGATTTTACCTCGAACTCCTACTAAAAATGCTCTACTATTAGCGCAGAAAATTCGTTCAGCAATTCAAGAACTTAACTTACCCCATCCCGAATCTTCAGTCAGCAACATTGTTTCTCTTAGCTTGGGGGTTGCATCGGTTATTCCTTCCTCTCAATATACGATCAAGCAGTTATTGGTAACAGCGGATAAAGCACTGTATCAGGCAAAAAAACAAGGTCGCGATCGCGCTATTTTAAAACTTTTAGATTGATCTATATAGCTAATTATTCTGATTAATCTGGTGCCATTTTTGAATCCAGCTAATTAATTGCACATCACTAATTTTTCTCTGACCATCACTCACCTGCAATAGTTGGCTTAATTCCGTTGCCGATTCTCGCTGCTGTTGCCAGGCTGCAATGAGAGTTTGGTGATCGACCAAAGATTTACCCAAACCTAAAGCTGTTTGTAATTTTCGCTGTTCATCCTTAGCGATCACCTCAACTACAAAATCAGTGGTGTTGGCTTTGGCTAAAACTCCTGCTAGGGCATCAATATAGGCAGTGCTATTATCACTAATCGCTATTTGGGGAACTAGAGGCTGCCCAAAGCGACGTAGGGCAGAAACCGCAGCTACTATACCTATAAGTACTGTTTGAATAAAGAGAAACAGCAATGGAGTCTTCGCTAAGTAGTCAAGCAGATTTTCTTGTTGTTCTTGAACAATAGTTTCCTGGTCTTTATAGCCATGAATATATTCATCTACTAAAATCTTTTGGCGGTCGCTGACTAATTCTGCCAGAAACTCAAAGTTGTCGAAAACA
Source organism: Cyanobacteria bacterium P01_A01_bin.83 (assembly GCA_039030815.1). GTDB lineage: Bacteria > Cyanobacteriota > Cyanobacteriia > Cyanobacteriales > Xenococcaceae > Waterburya. Next base: position 1,647 of record JBCCDL010000174.1, read on the forward strand.
TCTTGATAAGCATTGGCTGCTAAATAGGGAGTTGTGCAGTGAATGACTTTACCTTTACCAATTTGCTGTGACCAAACCACAGCCCCGTATTTATCTTCCAGAATAAGATCCTGCCGTTTTACTTTTCCTTGATAGCGACGACTTGTTGCAATTTCAACTTTGGTTTCTGATAGCGGCTGTGGACGGTAGTTAATTACGCTTTTAAAAGGTGCTGCGGTAGCAGGTTGATAATTACCGATAATTGCTAAGGTATTTCCCCCCTTAACCCAGTTAGATTCAGCTTGAGATATATTTCTAGCACCTAGGTGAAAGTCAGCTTTGCTCAAAACCTTAACGTAGGTAACATTTCGCTGATCGAGTTTAGTTAGCTCATTAAAAGGTTTACGCCAACGCTCAATGGGAATCTCTCTTTGCGACATATATTCATACCAAGCACCATAACCATCTGGACTACGTCCATAGGTCGAACCACTATCGTTTTTACGACCGCCACTATTAGGAGCAACGATCAGAGTAAGCAGCAAAATTGCGGCGATCGCAATTGTGATCAATAACCATTTACGTTGACGAAAATTTAGCATGTTCAAGATAAAAGATTAATTCTCTATTTGCTGATAGGCTTGGTAGCATTGTGACCAAAGATCCTGATTTGCCTCGGCACTACTAAAATAGAGCCTTTGATGGGTTAATAATAATAATTCGTAAGGAGACAAAGGAGTTACCTGTATGTTGCATAGCAAGCGCTGATATTCAAGATCAGTCAAACTAGGCTCAAAAGGAATTACCCTTCGCTCATCTAATAACTGCAACATTGCCTGATACAGACAAAAAATTGCCTGAGTATAATCAGCTTCAATTCTGGCAGATTGCGATCGCTCTACCCAGTCAGCACTAGATAATTGTAGTGTTAAGGAGGGAGTAATAGGAGAATAGCGATCCCCTGGTCTTTGCCATCGTTTCCAATAAGGACGCAGCACTAACCATAACTGCCAGATTATCCAAACTAATAAGATGGCAATTAGCGACCATAGGCAAAACTTAATAATTTGCCACAGCAGCTTAGATTTAAGAAATCCCCAATCTTCCCCCCAATCCCAGTCTCCAGAATTTAGTTGAGAAATCCAATATTCAAGACCTTCCCCAAATCGCTGTCTAATTAAATTTATGCGCCAGCCTAAACCATCTTGTTTGAATGACCCTGCGGACATAATATAAATCTATGCACTGAACATCCATTATTAAACATTGATATTCCTTAATTGGGTAGGGTAATTAGACTTAGGCGCATGAATCATCATTAATCTTCTTATTAGGAGGTCATTGTTCATTGTTCATTCGGGCTTAAAATCACAGTCTCTTCTGCTATACACAAGCTAGACTCAAAGCTTAAATCAATATTGAATATTTCCTCTAGGATGCTTGATATATATGCGTTTTTTTAATCAAATTAATCTCCAAACCCCAGAAAGCGTGGAGCTAGAATTTACTCTGGCAGGGATTGGGAATCGTTCTTTCGCTTTATTAATTGACTATATTATTTTGGGCTTGATCATCTTACTAGTTTGGATGATCAGCGCCTTTGTTGCCTTTGGGTTAGTTTCTGATTGGTTTAACAATGGTACCTTAAACATTCTGGCACAGTGGATCTGGGCAATTCAATCCCTGACAACTTTTGCTATTTATGTTGGCTATTTTGTCATTTTAGAAACCTTGTGGCAAGGACAGACCCCAGGCAAGAGATGGACGAAAATCAAAGTTATTCGCGATAACGGTCAGCCAGAAAGATTACCGCAAGCAATTTTACGCGCTTTGTTACGACCAGTGGATGATATCTTATTTGTTGGCGTATTTTTAATTATTTTTTCGCGGCAGGAAAAGCGTCTGGGAGACATGGTAGCAGGAACGATTGTGGTTCAAGAAGAACAGGGCGCTCAATTAAGCAAGATCAATATTTCTGAAGTGGCAGAAACTTTAGCAGTGCAATTAAGAATAGAGGCAGAAGTCGTCAATCTCCAACCAGAACATTTTGCTACTATCCGTGAATTTCTAACTCGACGGCAAAACATGATGTTGGAGTATCAGCATCAACTTAGCCGCAAACTAGCACAGCAGGTCAAAGAAATTATTCTGCTGGATGATGTTCCTGAAGGATACAGTAATAGTCAGTTTTTAGAAGCAATTTATCTAGCTTATCAACAGCATAATCAGTATGCTTAATCAGTCAACAGTCAACAATCAACAGTCAACAATAAATTAATTTGAATGTATCAACCTTCCTTTGAACCTCCTTTTTGGTTAAATAACGGTTTTTTAATGACCATCTATGTAGCTCTACGTTCTAGTCAAAATTGGGAGACAACTATAGTCGAGAGCGAGCCTGATTATCAGAAGGTAGTGTTTAATCAGGGAGAAGTTCCCTTAGCGGGATGGGTAGCAATTCCCCCTAATCCTAAAGGCACAATTGTTGCGACTTATGGTATTACGGGGACATTAGCCAATCAGTGGTTTTTGCGTATCCTCGCCAGAAAAGCTTACGCTCAAAATTATGCGGTAGTTTTGTTTGATTGGCGCGCTCATGGTGAATCGGCAAAACTCTCTCCTGTCTTAACTTCTGATGGCATCGAAGAAGGTAAAGATTTTGTCAGCATTGCAGCGGAAAGCAAAGCTTTGGGTTGTCCTGCACCGTTTTGGTTTACGGGCTATTCTCTTGGAGGACAAATGGCGTTATGGGGCATTTATTACTCTCAGTTTCTGGAAATAAATGGTCTAAACTCAACAGAAGTAGCGGGAGGAGCGGTAATTTGCCCTAATTTAGACTCTAATCTGTCCTTACCCTACTTAATGAAACATCCTACAGGAAAATATATTGAACAGGCGATCGCCAAGGAGTTAAAGAAACTCTCTCTTAAACTTCATGATTACCATCCCGAAGACATAGACTTGGCGGCTATTGAACGAGCTAATACGATCTGGGGCTTTGACCATGAATTAGTAATTCCTCGATTGGGCTTCGCCTCAGTGCCAGAATATTTTACTGCTAGTAGTCCTTTTCAAATCTTGCCTAAAATCAACAAGCCCACCTTGATTCTTTATGCAGAAGATGATCCCATGTTTGCACCGAGCATTATTCCTAAGTTAAAAACTGTTTGCCATCACAATGAAGCATTAAACTTGACTTTAACTAAATCAGGTGGTCATGTGGGATACGTCAGTAGCCTAAACTGCCAACAAACCTATGGCGATCGCGACTGTTGGTGGGCATGGAATCGCATTCTAGACTGGGTGCAGACAGTAATTAGTACCACAAGGGCATAATATAGCCGTACAAAATTAGAACCCGACTTTATTAATCTACTCGTAAGTAATAACTGGAGTTTAGACTAATTCTATCGAATCAAAAAGTCTATTGTAAAAGGTATCACTGGTTATGTTAAATATACAATATTTTAGTTTTCCGAATTTAGATATTGCTTTCCCTATTTGTTCTACCATATTTTTTTCTGTTTCATAAAATTTAATGAAAATGTGTGTTTGCTCGTTTAAACTCTCTTGATTAATTGGATGGTAGAAGGTGGATTTTTATTATCTATTCCCCAATAAGATTGCTGATAATTGACATCCTCGACCGCTTTAGAAGGATAGATCAAAAATAAAAATAAAGATTGATAAAATAAAATATCTATTGAAATCTTCTGATTTTTCTCCTTCTATTTACATAGAAGATCGCACAAGATAAGCGATAACTTCCGAGCCACAAAGAAAAAGAATATTAACGTTTTACCATCTTGACAAATTGAGGGTTGATTAACTTAGCTGGATCGGGTTTTCTCTCAATTAAACCTAAATTGTTTTTGAGAAAATCAGCAGTTTCTTTCAATGCCGAGGATAGAGTCAAAACATTTTTTCCTTGGTTAAATGCGTCTAAGTTATCTTCTAGACGATACATCTTAGTTCCCGATCTAAGCAAATTGATTATTTGAGGTTCAACCCCTGCTCTTTGAGCCTGAATTTCGTTGCTCAAATCTAAATTTGACAGCATGAAATTTAAGAGGTCAAACCAGGTATCGGTTAACGCCTGAACTTTTTTAGGATGTCGGTCGATTAGGTCTTGATTCACGACCAATAGATTAAGCATCAAATCAGAAAATTCAGCCGAGGAGATCACTTCGTGAGCGCCACCTTTTTTTTCCAGTGCATTAAATGAATAAGGAGGAAATACTCTAACAGCTTCAGATTGATTGGCAATAAAAGCTTCTAATGCTGCTCCAGTCTCGACACTAATAACGTTAACATCCTCATTAGATAATTTGGCTCGATCCAAAGAGAGTGCCAACAAAAAATCATTGGCTCCTCCCTCGACAGCAATCGTTTTGTCTTTTAGATCTTCGAGAGTTTTAATGCCTATATCTGCCATGATTTTGTCGTTGCCGATTGAGCTATCTGTAATCACAATTGCGACTTCTCCTTTAACAGCTTGCTCCGCATTTATGATAGTGTCGCTCAAAGTTTGACAATTGGCATCAATATAGCCTGCTCTTAGATCTGCTAAGGACTGAGAATAGTCGTCATACCATCGTAACTCTACATCAAGATTACGATGAGCAAACAAACCTTGCTTCTCGGCGATCGCCCAAGGCCACCAGCCAGCCGAATTACTATAGCCGATAACTAAAGGTACATCAAACTTCGACACTTCTCTAGTGCTTTGGAATTGGCTTTGTACATTTACCAGAAAAAAGCTTCCTATTAATATTAGGGCTACCAGCCAGATTTTTTTCGACATGACTAGAAATTGAATTTTTAATTTGAATAAAAAACCAAGTGTAGATTACAAGAGCGCAATTTGTTCTTCCAGGTAATTCTCATCTAAAGATATTAGACCTCTTGCATCAAGGGCGCGCGCGCCAACTTTCTAACCTACTATTCTCATTTTTTCTCTATTCATGCAAGAGGTATATTATAAGGTTAAATTCTAAATCGAAATGAGTTGGGGTTCCTTTGCAGGTCAACTCCAAGCGATGCGGACTTCTGAAAGCGGAGCCTCGAAGAGCGACTCGTGAGTTGTCCGTATGAGACGCATGTGTTCCTCTGACTTTGTAAAATTTATTTGTAGATTAAATTAAATACTTTATATTGTAGTTTTACTGTATATTTACACCAGCTTGATAGTCTCCAAAACCGTTGACGTAAAATAAAACCTGTTCGATTCACACTAACGATTTAAGGTTACTGGGCGGTTTCTTAAGTCATTGTAGTTAGAGTGCATCGGCTAGTTTAACCATGGGAGTTTGACTAAATGCCGAATGAATCTATTGTAGTCAATTATTCCCAAGTACAAGAATGGGGTGATGGCTTTCAAGGACAAATATCAATTACAAACAATAGTGACAGCAACTTGGTAAATTGGGATTTAAAATTCGATCTGCCCAATGAGATTAGTAATATTTGGGATGCTGAAATAGCAGAAAGTAGCAACGGAAGTTACACTATCGAAAATGCTGCGTGGAATCGTGAAATTGCAGTGGGTGAAACCATAGATATTAGTTTTATCGCAGAGGGTTCGAGTTCTACCCCGCAAAATTTTGATATAGAAGGATCGCAGTTTGATAGTCCTAGTACTGGTGACAGTATCTTCACTACATCTAATGCCAGCTTGAGTTCCGATTTATCTTTAGAAAAGACTTATCAAGGACGAGCAACATTTTATGATGCTGCTAATCCTGCTGGCGGAAAAGGTGCTTCGGGCTACGATGTTCTTTCTGGAAGTACTTTAGCAGGGATTACTGCTATCAATAATGTACAGTGGAATGGATCTCAAGCCAGTGGTGCTTTTCTAGAGGTATCTGGACCAAAACAGAGAGAGGGTGCTGCACCTATAATAGTCCAAGTTTCCGATTTACTATACGAACGTGCCGATGGTTTGGACCTAAGTGCCGAAGCATTTGCTCAGGTAGCCGATCCTGTCGATGGTATTGTAAACATCGAATACGAACTTATTGGTCCTGGAGATAATTTTGCCACTCCTTATGGCTATCGGATTGGTGACGGGATTGTGGTCGAAGGTATTCCCGAATCTAATCCTTGGTACGGTGCATTTAGATTGAATAACCATCGCTACCCAGTAGAAGGTGTCGATCTGCTTACAGACGAAGGCAGTACAATACCTTTAGAGCGAGGTGCCGATAATCGTTTTGTGCTAAACAATAGCTCTGGAATATACGGCGCTCAAGATTTATTGGTAACGGATATATTCGGTCAGCAAGTTACTCTGGATGATATTAATATTACTGGCGGAAGTAGTGCTGATGTGATCACAGGTCAACAGTTTGGTCTGATTTAAGATAATTGTTCATCGTTTTTTGGCACCTATTATTTGAATAAGCTTGATTGCTAAAATAGAGTGAAGTAATGTGTACTTCACTCTATTTATTTTAGTGTTTTGATCGCTTTTGATGTAACTGCTTGCTTTAACGCGTTAGCAATATAGCTTTGGTGCGATCAATCTCTTTGTGTCATCATTTCTTTTAACAGTAAATAAATCATACTACACAACAGCTTCAGTTTTGGGCAACACAACCTAACGTAATCAATTTTATCGGGGATCGGCTATACTCTATTTTCGATCTCAACACTTTAATTGTGTATTATTATTTCTAACTTATAAATTTTGCTAAACAAGATATTTTATACGCTATTCTATGCAAACCATTCTGAATTCTAACTCTAGCTTTACCATAAACGACAATAGAATTTCACGAAAACTACAGCGCCAGCAGCCTTTGAAAGTTATTGCTTTAGGAGATAGTTTGATTTATGGCTATGGAGATTTTGTCGGTGGTGGCTGGGTAGAAAGGCTGCGTCGGCAATGGATGTCGCCTCAAGGAGCTGGTCATGTCTTATATAATCTGGGAGTTAGAGGCGATCGCACTTATCAGGTATCTTTGCGATTAGAACAAGAATTTAACTGTCGCGGAGAATTACGCAACCATGTACCAGACTTAATTTTGCTGTCTGTAGGAGTTAATGATTCAGCGCGTATTGGCAAACCTACAGGAAAACCCTTCACTGAGTTAGATCAGTTCCGCCAGCATGTTGAGCATTTACTAGATGTGGCGCAAAATCTTTGCCCCGTCTTATTTATTGGCATGACTCCAGTGGATGAAACAAAAATGCCTTTTATGAATTGTCTTTACTACAGTCATTTGGATCAGTATCGATATAAAGAAGCGACTTTACAAGCTTGTCAACAGAGAAACATTCCTTATCTAGATATTTTTGATCTTTGGTTATCTAGAGGCACTTCTTGGATTAATACTCAGTTGGGAGAAGATGGTTTACACCCTAACGTCAGTGGTTATCAAAGTCTCTTGACCGATATTACAGCATGGGAGTTGCTTGACTGATTAAACGTCAGTTCGGGTTAAAACAATGAGTCCGCCAAAATTGCTCTAACTATAGTTTACAGCCATTTGTGTCACTAGAGTAAAATGTCACTCAAGCTATAAATTTTTTCCCTAGCTTGTAGCAAATTCACGTTAATCAAAGTGCAGGCTACATAACAATTTAACCAATCATTGACAAGAGATTTAATGTTAAATGTTAAATGCTCAATGTTA
>JBCCDL010000175.1:0-9230 GCA_039030815.1 Cyanobacteria bacterium P01_A01_bin.83
GCTAAATAAAAACGATAATAGCCCAGGAGATAAAACAGATCGATGACGATCACAATTCCTCTTGTCCAGGGTGAGTTAAGCAAAATCCAAACAATCGGATTAACTGCGATTACCAAAGCCATCTCAATAAAAGCCACAATTGAGCCGTAGTGATTTCTGTCCCAGTAGGAAAAAGGACTGATAAAACGATAGTTGCTCAGAGGAAAGAAATGGCGATGAGCATCATCATTATGGACAGGCAAGTCTAAGAGAGAATGACAAACCATGCTGATCAACAAAATCATTCCTGGTTTCCAATTAAGACCATAACAAATAGCTGCGCCAATTAGTGCCAGAGGAATTGAGTGAAACAGCGCTACTAAATTTTGCCAGAAAGGTTCATAATAAGCTTCCGACCAAATTTTACCTTCAGGCATTTTGTAGATAAATTTTGCCACAAAATAGAAAATAAAGATTGGCACGTCAGGCAAAATCGCTCCCAAAGCAATCTCTAAATTATTCTTGGGTGTAATAGTTTTTCCCAGTAAAGCGAGATTGAGAATATAGTGACCAGGAGTATTCATCTTTATGCTCGCCTTAAATTACTCAAATTAAAATTTTACATTTTCAAAGAGATTTTAACCCTTTTCCACCGTATTGAACTACCATAGCCCCTGTATGACCTGTAAATAACCATAAAATAGCTCTTGCTCCGTCTCGCCAGCATTTCTCTATAGGTTCAGGAGGGTTATTAGAAGGAACAGAAACTGGTTTAAAATTGATGCCACGACTCCCCAAAACTATATCACCAATTATCTTGGCTCGCTGCATATGGTTTTCTGAAGTTACTAGATATACACTATCAATTCCTTCCGCCTGGAGTTCATCCACTAAAGTTGTAAAGTTGGTAACGGTATCACTAGCTCGATAATCAAATTTCAGGCGATCGCTCTTAATACCAGCTTGAGCAAAAATCTTTTGGGCATATGCTTGAGGACTTCCCGAAGAGATCCAAATTGGTAGTTGAGGATACTGCTGTCCTAATCTAGCTGCAAATCTTTCTCGCTCTTCATGTCCCCCTAAGACTAATACAGCATCGGGAGCATCTCCTGGGGATACACGAAGATTCTGGCGTACTGTTTTCAAGCCAACACAGAGGGATGTAGTAACCACCGACAACAACAATAAGTATCTCAATTTGTTGGCTGGATTAATATTGGTTAAATCAGATTCTACTTTAGGGGGTAAGCTAAGAAACATAAGCATAAAGGAAATAAACTCGATTCTGATCAAATAGCAAGCTGCCCACAAGATTATAGAGATATAAACTAAGTTTTACGTCCAGGGCGATTACCCGACTGGTACGCTTTGCGATTGGGCACAGCCCAGCGCCAAAGGCGAACGCAAAGATACATATTTTTTTAATAAACTTAACCCATTGTAGATAGCTTTATTTGAGATGTCTCTAGCTAAATATAGTTAATTTTATTAGAGGTATCACAGTCGGGCATTGCTTGCTCTAAGTGTGTAAAAACTGTGTGTAAAAACTAAACAATAAGGGGACAGATTTTGCTAATCTTAAAGACGCTGTATTTTACTAAATGACGTAGCTATAAGGCATGAGAACTAATTACTGTGGCGAATTACGAGCTGAACACATAGACCAAACCGTTACTATCTTTGGCTGGGTTGATCGTCGCCGTGATCATGGGGGAGTCATTTTTATTGATTTGCGTGATCGCACGGGTACTGTTCAAATTGTAAGCGATCCGCAACGGACACCACAATCTTATGCTGATGCTGAATCGCTACGGAGTGAATATGTAGTTAAGGCGGTGGGCAAAGTTAGTCAACGTCCCCCCGAATCTTTAAATGACAAATTGCCTACAGGACAGGTGGAAATTTATGCTGAATCAATTGAAATTTTAAATGCAGTTAGCAAACAACTGCCATTTCAAGTTTCCACTGCCGATACGGAAAATGTCGGAGAAAAGCTGCGCCTCAAACATCGTTATTTAGATCTAAGACGCGATCGCATGGCAAAAAATCTCCAGCTACGGCATCAGGTGGTCAAGGCAATACGACGTTTTTTGGAAGACGAAGCCAACTTTATGGAAATTGAAACGCCAATCCTAACTCGCTCTACTCCCGAAGGAGCGCGGGATTACTTAGTACCTTCGCGGGTAAATCCTGGTGATTGGTATGCTCTACCCCAATCACCTCAGCTATTTAAACAGTTGTTAATGGTGTCAGGTTGCGATCGCTACTATCAAATTGCCCGCTGTTTCCGTGATGAGGATTTACGGGCTGATCGGCAACCAGAGTTTACTCAGCTAGATATGGAAATGAGTTTTTTGGATCAGGATGAAATTATTGAGCTAAACGAGACTTTAATTTGCCATATCTTTAAAACAGTTAAGAATATTGAGCTGCAACGTCCTTTCCCTCGCCTTACTTATGCTGAATCTATGGCGCGTTATGGTACAGACCGTCCTGATACTCGATTCGGACTGGAATTAGTCGATGTTTCAGATATTGTTAAAGACTCGGGATTTAAGGTTTTTTCAGGAGCGGTAAGCAGTGGCGGACAGGTTAAGGTACTGCCCATTCCTGGGGGTAATGATGCTATTTCTAATGTTAGAATTAAGCCCAAGGGCGATATTTTTAACGAAGCTGTGACTGCTGGAGCAAAAGGGATTGCCTACATTAGAGTCAGAGATAATAACGAAATCGATACCATTGGTGCCATCAAAGATAATCTCGATGAAGCACAAAAAGCAGAATTACTGCGCCGCACAGGGGCAAAGCCAGGACACTTGTTACTCTTTGGTGCAGGAGATACCGCCACCGTTAACAAATCTTTAGACCGCCTACGACTATTTATTGCCCAAGAAATGGGATTAATTGACAACGAGCAAGTTAACTTACTATGGGTAACTGAGTTCCCCATGTTTGAGTGGAATGCTGATGAAAAACGCTATGAGGCACTGCATCATCCCTTTACTGCCCCCTATCCTGAAGATGCCCACGATCTAACTACTGCTAGAGCGCAAGCCTACGATCTGGTATATAACGGAATCGAAATTGGCGGTGGTAGCTTAAGGATTTATCAAAAAGAAATTCAAGAGCAGGTATTTAAAACTATCGGCTTGTCTGATGCCGAAGCAGATAACAAGTTTGGTTTCCTGTTAGAAGCGTTTGAATATGGAACCCCTCCCCATGGAGGAATTGCTTTTGGCTTAGATCGTTTAGTGATGTTACTGGCAGGAGAAGAATCGATCCGTGATGTAATTGCTTTTCCTAAGACCCAACAGGCGAGCTGTTTGTTAACCAATGCCCCTGCTGCTGTAGACAGTAAACAATTAAAAGAGCTAGAAATAGTCTCGACCTATAAACCTAAGAAAGACTAGTAACCAGAACTAAGTTTTGTTTAATAAAACGGAGCAAGATAGTACTTTAGTATTTATTACCTCACCATCTTTCGCTCCGTTATTGCTTAAAAATGATATCCTGAGATTTAATATAAATGTATTAAAGAGTCTATATTGAGCGAACTGAAATCATAATTTACATATTTAAGGACTATTATTTAACCAAATTTTTTAAACCCAAAATTATGCCATCATCTAGGTTTGACCACAGTGAACAATATGAAGAGGAAACTCTGACGATTGTTGATGAGGATGGGCGATCGCTCCCCTGTTATATCGAGCAGTCTCTGGAACTAGATAATATGACTTATCTATTGCTGGTTCCCGTAGACATTCCCGTAATCTTAATGAGCATCAACCAAGATACAGATGAAGAGTTAGAGGCAGCGATGCTCGATGATGATCGCGAGATTGCCGAAATTTTTGATAATGCCAAGGCTGTTTTAGCCGAACAAAATCTTTATTTGCATCACACATCGTATACTCTGACCGCTACGGGGGAGCTGCCGCCGATTGAAGAAGATCAAGTTTTGACTTTGGATAGCGGTGACGACGACGATCTCGAAGAAGAGTTACAATCTTTGTGTTATTTTTTTCATGCCGATCAAAAGTACGGAATTTATACTCCTTTGACCCCCTTATTATTCTTTGCTCGATATGACGCCGAAAATCATTTGGAGCTAGTTTCTCCCGATCAAGAAAACTTGATGCCGATTCTTGAAGAATTATTGTCAGAAGAGTAATTTTAACTATAAACTACCTGATTTAAGATATTTTTGTAGCAGATTCTATTTCTTGCCAATATTTAAAAAGAACTAGAATAAAATCAACTAGCCAGAAATTAGCTCTGGGTGTTTAGCTGATTGATTAATAATTTAACCAATAGTAATTTGAGCTTGGATGACCACTAAGAAGAAGCCTAAACGTAAACTAAAAGTTAATTATCACCAAACTAGACGCGCTATAGCAATAACTTCAGGATTAATTGGAGTTCTGGCACTGCTGGGGTGGACTGGTTGGCGTGGATTAACTGCCCCTGTTGCCGCTAAAAATGATGCTGAGGAACATCAAGCAGTTCAGTTTGTGGTCAAACCTGGAGTATCAGGGAATGAGATCGGCGGTCAATTAGCTCAGGCGGGTTTGATCAAGTCTCTTAATGGCTGGAAAATTTGGACAAAATTAAAACAGGTAGAGGACTCTTCTGGAGGTTTTAAAGCTGGCACTTACCAAGTATCCCCCGAAGAATCCTTAAGCAATATTGCCAGTAAAATCTGGAATGGCGACATAGTGCAAACTAACTTCACTATTCCCGAAGGCTGGTCAACCATACAGATGGGAGAATATTTTGAGGCGCAAGGTTATTTTAGTGCCGCAGAATTTGCCACTGCTGTGACAGAAATTCCTAATGATCGTTACTCTTGGCTACCACCAGATTTGCCTATTCTCGAAGGTTTTTTATATCCAGATACCTATCGTATCTCCAGCGATATAACCAGTAACCCTCAAGCGATCATCAATATTATGCTGGCTCGTTTTGAACAGGTGGCTTTGCCTGTTTATCAAGCAGCTCAAACCGATATGAGTCTGTTAGATTGGGTCACTTTGAGTAGCATTGTGGAAAAAGAAGCTGTCATTGCCAAAGAACGTCCTTTAATTGCGGGGGTGTTTACCGCCAGACTCGACAAAGGAATGAGATTAGAATCTGATCCAACCGTCGAATATGGCTTAGGTATTAGACAGACAGCGGATCAACCGTTGACCTATGCTCAAGTTAGATCTCCATCACCCTATAATACCTACAGGAACTTTGGGCTACCCCCCACACCCATAGCTGCCCCTGGAATTGCTAGCCTGAAGGCAACTTTAAATCCTCAAAGCACAGATTACCTCTTTTTTGTAGCTCGTTATGATGGCACTCATGTTTTTAGTAAGACATTAAGTGAACATGAGGCAGCCACCAGAGAAATTCGCCGTCAAAGAAATCAATAATAGGCATATTAATTAGTTTCCTAATGTTTTAGAGTATCGGCAAAAGTATAAATTATGAGAGATAAAGGATAAAAAGTATTCCCAAAAAACTTTAATTTTTATTTGAACAGTAATTTAAACTAAATTACGCTCATTCTTTGTTCCTTGTTCCTCATTCCTCATTCCTTTAAAATGGACTTATTGCGATCTCTGCCTATTGGTTCCTATTTGGAGCAACCTGTCACCTGGCTACATACCGTTGACCCCAGAGTCAAGCTGGCGTGGTTGATGACTTTTTTGATTGCGCCAATCCTTAGCAATCCTTGGTGGCGTATTGGCTTGGCTGGCTCTTTAATTCTGTTAACTATGGCGGCAAGAATTCCCTTTCGGGTCTGGCGGCAGCAGATTGGCTGGTTGATCATGTTGTGCTTTTTCTTGTTTTTGTTTAGCAGTGTTGCTCCTGATAGTTTAGCGGCTGGTCATCAGCCCCGATCTCAATGGTGTCCGCCAATAGTTGCTGATGCTAACGATACAGATAATCCTGCTCAATCATCAGGCTTCTGTGAATTAGACTTGCCCCAACCGACAAGCTACCGCTATGTTTTGTTCGATCAGCCCAAGTTCGCCATCATACCTCGGCTTACAGTTACCCGTCGTTCTCTAGATGTTGCGGTGCGAATTTCAACTTTGATCTTTACTCTGCTTTACAGTACTAGTCTCTATCTCTTGACTACTGCCCCTGAAGAAATTACCGCAGGCTTAGAAGATATTATGAATCCGCTGCGTCGGTTAAATATTCCTGTGGCAGAAATTACTTTGACTCTGACTCTTTCGCTGCGCTTTATTCCTTTAGTATTGGAGGAGGTACAAAATCTTGTCCGTTCAGTTCGTACTAGAGCTATCGATTGGAAAAAACTGGGTATACGTCGTAGCGCCAAATTGTGGTTGATTGTCTCGGACAAACTGTTGGAAAATCTTTTGCTCAGGGCAGAGCAAATCGCTACCGCGATGGATGTCAGAGGATTTACTACTCCCAATGAACATAGAGTTCAGTGGCACCAACTACGGCTTAGAGGTCGCGACTGGCTAGCACTAGGAACTCTAATTCCTTTTTGGTGTGCGCGGTGGTTTATTGGTGGTATGTATTAAATTTACTTTACTAATTCAAATATTGAATATTGAACAAAGAAAAATAAAATAGTTCATACATTCGGCACAGTGGCACCCGCAGCGGTCGCGAAGCAAGTCTTAGACTTAGCTAGCTGTGCCTTTGTTCATTCCTCATTCCTCATTCCTTGTTCCTCGTTCCTCAAAGCCATACGCCATGCCCATCACAAAAGTAAATCATGCTCTACAACCATGGCATTGGCGATCGCTTCGGTTGGATAATCGTTCCGCCTCAGAAGTATTTGCTGCCTTGTTTGGCGATCAATCTATTGCCACTTTGTTAGAAAGTCCTAACACAGTTGATGCCCAACAGCCACATCTATCACGCTATTCGATTTGTGCTGGCAAACCCAGAACTATTGCTGGCAAACCCCGACTATGGACTCCTCGGCTAGGATCGATTTTGCCCTGGATGCGATCGCTATTATCACCCCAGGCAGAAGATGCTCAAACGGCACATTTACCTTTTACTGGTGGCTGGTTAGGTTGGTTGGGCTACGATTTGGCATGGGAAATCGAAAATTTAGTGCAATTAAATCAAGATACTTTACCCTTTCCTGTAGCTTATTGGTATGAGCCTGAATGTTTTGCGGTTTTAGACCACTTAGAACAAACCTTATGGTTAGCAGTTAGTCAGACTGAACAGTTAGATTACTTAGAAAAAAAATTAGCGTTTAAGACTTCAAATCAGGGGTCAGCAGTTCTGATGACCACTGCATCCAAAATTACTTTTAAAACCGATCGCCAACAATACCAAGATGCCGTCAGACAAGCACAGCAATATATCCAGGCAGGAGATATCTTTCAAGCCAATCTATCTCTAAGATTCCAAACTAGCACTGCTGCCCCTAGCTGGTCGATCTATCAACAGCTACAGGGGATCAATCCTTCTCCTTTTGCCAGTTATTGGCGATCGCCCTGGGGGGATGTGATTAGCTGTTCTCCTGAACGCTTAGTCCAGTTATCGGGTAAGCAAGCTCAAACCAGACCCATTGCTGGAACCAGAAGCAGAGGAAAAACGGAACAGGGCGATCGCGCTTTAGCAGCGGAGTTACTAGCAAATACTAAGGAAAGAGCAGAACACATCATGCTGGTAGATCTAGAGCGTAACGATTTGGGACGAGTCTGCCAGTGGGGTTCGGTTAAGGTGGATGAGTTGCTGGTGATTGAACGCTATAGCCATGTGATGCATTTGGTAAGCAACGTAAAAGGTATTTTACAGCCCGATTGTGATGCAGTTGACTTGATTCAGGGGGTTTTTCCTGGAGGAACGATTACAGGCTGTCCTAAGGTACGCTGTATGGAGATTATTGAAGAGCTTGAACCAGTGCGACGAAGTTTATTTTATGGTTCCTGCGGCTATCTTGATCGGCGGGGTAATTTGGATCTGAATATTTTGATTCGGACTTTACTCTACGTAAAAGCTGCTGATTCTGATATGGCTCAAGTTTATGGACAGGTGGGGGCAGGAATTGTTGCCGATAGTGATCCTGAAAGGGAATGGTATGAGTCTTTAAATAAAGCTGAAGCTCAGATTGCTGCATTGCGATCGACAATAGAGTGACCTCCTCCCAACACCAATTGCAAGCAATATGGTGTGGGCTTCCCTAGACTCACGACTAGGTTTTCCTGGTTGTTTCTTGTTTCCAAGTCTTTCACCACTTATCTAGATCTGAAAAAATCACATCCCCGACAGACCGATTGCCCAGGCAGTTTCCGTTCCCGCCAGTCCAGCGGTACAGTTTTCACAATGTTTCCTTATTACGGCAAACATTTTACGCAGCTACCGAGTTCCCAATTGGAACTGTTTCTTAGCTGCAACCCTATATGTTTGATTTTCAAGGTGCTTGCTAGCTTTAGTTTTTTGTTTTCCGATCTTCGGTAGCTAGCGACCCATTGATACGCTCAAATGTATTATACAGCCCCCAAAACCCTTGCTATACAAAGATTATGTATCAAAACTGTAAACCGCAACTGCCAGCCCGCAATCCATCCGAACACCAAAATAAGTTTATGGTGTCGGGCTTCTTGTGGAGTAGCTAAATAAGATGATTGAAGCTTATTTTCAGACTGATAGTTTAATTAAAAGTATAATGATTGATATAACCTATCTTCAATGGCAAAAGTCAAAACAGCAGTATCCCTATCTGAAGCAGTTTTATCAAAAGCAGATAAATTAGCAGTATCTTTATCAACTTCTCGCAGTCAAATATTTGAACTTGCTCTATCAGAATTTATTGCACGCCACCAAAATCAACAGATGTTAGAGCAATTAGACGCTGTATATAGTGAAGACTCAGTCGAAGAAATCGAACTGATTCGACAGATGAAGTCCGTTCACAAGTCTGTAGTTGAAGAATGGTAATTAAGCAGGGCGATATTTTTTGGATAGACTTAGGTGAACCTGTCGGCGCACAATCAGCTTACCGTCATCCTCATGTAGTTATTCAGAATAATGTTTTTAACCAATCGCGAATTGCCACTGTGGTTGTTTGTGCTTTAACATCCAATTTAAAAAGAGCTAATGCACCAGGTAATATTTTGTTAGCGGGACTTTGACAATTTTTACCTATCAAAAAGGGGTGAAAGCCTTGCCAGACGGCGAATTTACCTCAAAGAGGTAAATTCGCCTGAAACCCAGATATATTAAGGAACTAGCTATTTTGAAGTTAAACTATTGATATA
>JBCCDL010000176.1:0-9203 GCA_039030815.1 Cyanobacteria bacterium P01_A01_bin.83
CAGGATAGCCAGCAGCAGCGATTGCGGTTGCGGAGCAAGTTCCGAAGGACTTAGCTAGCGGTCGGCATCGCATCTTTGACAGATGACTCGGATACCTTGGTATTTACTATTACTTGTTTGGTTTTCGGATCGGCTTTGACGGTCGCTTTGGGGTCTAGTTCGATAACTGCTTGAGTAATAGTCTTGGCACAAGCACTGCAAGCCATGTTAGGAACTTTTAATTCTATGGTCATAGTTTTAATTGTCTAACTCATTCGACTCTACAGTTAGCTTAAACTCTCTAGTCAGGTATAGAGTCAAGCAGAAACTTGTGTTTTGTCATAATGAAAGAGAAAAAAGCTGTATGTCTGTATTTTTGATATTATCTTGAGGATATTTTGGTAATCATTAACTAATTTGGTTGTATGCAAATAAAAGCTAAAGATATTAAACTAATTATTGTCGATCCGATTGCCAAACTTTGTTCTGAATTAGAAGAGAGGTTTGCCCAAATTAAATCGGTTTCAGTTGTAAACGATCACTTTGTCTCCCAGTCTTTAAAATATCTGTAGTCAGCTTAGTGAGAAATAATATTAAGCGTTTATAGAATAGTAAATTGAGATCGCGATCAATGACATTTTCATATTCAATAAAGCATCTTGGGAAAGGAATACAATTAGCCAAAGTTAGCGCGATCAATGGAAAGACATCAACCAGGGAATGAAATTATCAACAGATATCGAATTATTAATTTATTAGGTCAAGGTGGTACGGGAGTTACTTACATAGCCGAAGATTTACAGCAGGGGGTAGAAGTTGTTATCAAAGTTGTCTCGTTTAAGGAAGTAGATAGCTGGAAGACTTTAGAACTGTTTGAAAGAGAAGCCAAAACCCTTGCTTCACTGTATCATCCCGCTATTCCGCGGTACATTGATTATTTCCATCTTGAAACTGAAGATAATATTCACTTCTATCTAGTTCAAGAATGGATTAAGGGTCAATCTTTGGCATCTCTAGTCGATATAGGTTGGCGCATTAAAGAAGATCGCATAAAACAGATTGCCGTCCAAATCTTAGAAATATTGGGCTATCTACATAAATTAAATCCTCCAGTAATTCATCGCGATATCAAACCTCAAAATATTATTTTAGATACCAACTTTAAGGCTTATTTGGTAGATTTTGGCGCAGTGCGAAATGTTTATCGCAATCTTGGTAGTTTTGGAGCTACTTGCGTAGGAACTTTTGGCTATATGCCTCCCGAACAAATTAGAGGTCAAGCTTTTTTTGCTTCAGATTTATATAGTTTGGGGGCAACTATTTTATTTTTATTAACCCATAGATCTCCTGCCGATCTACCTCAAAAGAGAATGAAAATAGATTTTCGGCAATCTGTATCGATTAGCGAAGAATTTGCCAATTGGCTGGCTAAAATGCTCGAACCCGTAGTGGAAGATCGATTTAATTCCGCCACCACAGCCTTAAAGTATCTTCAGGGAAAAACTCAAAATAATTCTTATTCTACTGAAAACGATCGCAATAGCTATTCGGCTATTTCAAAGCGATTTAAACCCACAAATTCTAAAATTTTATTGTTAAGAACTGATAGTTCTCTCAAGCTCAAAGTTCCCGTATCTGGCTTGAATTTTAAAACTGCAAATTTAATTTTAGCTAGCTTAGCGATCAATTTTGTCGTCTTATCTTTGGATCTAAAACTGCTTTTAGGTACGCCAACAGTTTACTTCACTGGTTTGGGAGGATTCCTATTATTTATTGCCTTTCATTTGACTGCGATCGCAATGGTAATATTTACCCTCTGGCATATTTTTGGCTACATCATCATTAAAATTGAGCCAAAAGTTTTTTGGGTGGTTTGGAAACTATTCAAACTGCAAAATCGTCAGTGCGGACAAACACAAAGCTTGCATTGCGTAGAAATAATTACCGAAAGACATGGAGATGGCTCTAGCTTCTGTTATTGCGCTTTGTGGCACGGTACTAAAAAATATACTTTTGGTCGTCATTTGACCTCAATTGAAAGAAGCTATTTGGTGGATGAAATTCTCGATTACTTATCCTACACTATTAATTTAATGTATTGATTCTTACAAATCGGTCTATGAGTAATGCAAATAAATTTGTCTTGTACTTAGTACATTCATATATTAATAATCAAACATCGATCGCCATTCAAATTATCAATCATTTCTTAATCTCCTATAGTCTAATAGGTGAATGCGATCGCTTGACTAAAATAAAACAACAACATCATACTTTTGAAACACTGAGGAATGGCAACAATGTTGTAAGCCGTTGCCGAGAAGAGATTTTGAATTATTTTGCTATAGGTTTTCTTGGCGAGGTTGAAAGCTTTGACTGCATCTAATGATAATTTTCTTCTTGGGAAAAATTAATCGCTGTGATTCTAATCCGATGTTGACCGCTTATTTTTAGCAATTTGTCAGTGATTTGAATATTTCCTTGCAAAAGTTTAAAGCTTCTGGCATACTAATAGATGGCAAGAAACATAGCACACCCCACAGGGGATGTGTGTCTCATCAGTTCCCAAAGGAAATTAGATGAAATGCGGGTGTAGCTCAGTGGTAGAGCGTCACCTTGCCAAGGTGAATGTCGCGCGTTCGAATCGCGTCACCCGCTTGAGTAAGAGTTGTAGACAGTAAGTTTTTCAAAGCCTGTTAAAACTTTATTCATTAATGCTAATTTTAATTTGAAATCTCTTGTAGTTGGCTTTTTCTGAGAAAGCGAATAATTGCTAATTCAAAAGCATTATTACTGAGTTGATTAAGATAATCCTGCTCAAAATATCTTCGATATGCTGTTTGCTGATTAAGATGTGTTTGAAAAAAAGCAGTACTTATAGCTTTTAAAGTAGGATGTGCCGAACTAGGGCTTGGTCCAACTACGGCATCAGGTACAGGTAAAACTCCTAATCCCTCTTGCAAAAAACTAAAGTGGGTGCCAGGTTTTACTAACACTAAATACTTATCTAAATTTTTATTTAACCAGCTAAAGGGTTCAATTTGCTCGGCAACAGGAGGCATAATCAGATCATTGGTGCCAGCAATGATCATAGTAGGCACGTCGATAGCACTAAGACCAGCCTGACCAAAGATTTTTGCCATCGGATTAATGGCGATTGAAGCTTTGATTCTGGGGTCTTTTAACTTAATTCGAGACTGGTTAAATTGGGAGACAGTACATTTAGCCAGAGAAGATAAATCTAAGAAAACATGATGATAGTCCTCTGGCTCACATTCTATGGGAACACTATCAGCAATTAATTCCCCTCCAGCTAAAGCGAGTGATGTGTAACCACCAAAGGATTGACCAAGTATCCCCACCTGCTGTAAGTTAATATCTGTCTCTTGTTCTAATTGATCAAGAACCGATGTGACATCTAGAGGTTGATTAATTAAGTTATTTGGTTCAGGAAATCGCTCCCTTCCTGCCAAAAACCGATCAAACTTATTTAAACTAATTTCATCATGCTCAATAATTGCAACGGCAAAACCGTAAGATGATAAGTGTTTGCCCAAGTAGGCAAAAGTTTGTCTGCTGGATGCTAAACCATGAGAAATTACCACTAAAGGAACTGGATGCTCAGTTATCGGCTGATATAGATCAAAGTATCCTGGTCGGGATCGACGAGGATTTTTATAAGCAATGGTGTTTTTGCTCCAGGAATATTGTCCAGGAATTGTCAAATCTTCTTGAGGCAAGGCTTTGGCTGCATTTTTCTTTAAGCCAAATGACTGTTCTTCATTACTAAACCAAGTCTGGTAAATTGCTTCTCGATTTTGGGCTAGTTTTGTTCCTCTTTCCAAATATTGAGTCAACACTTTTAAATCTAAATGGATTGTATCTGAAGGAAATTGCTGGAGCAAATTTATAATTGTCAGTCCCTCTCGATCAAAAGCAGCAGCAATCATTGCGCCTCTGAGGGCATAAAAACCATTAAGATTAGAATCAACTCTAATGGCTTTGCCAAAGTTTTTAATTACGGCTTCACCAACACTAGAGTTACTAAACTTACTAATCGTTAAGGGATCGAGTTCTAAAGGTGTAGACAATAACTCTGAGATCTTGGCTAACTGCTGTGGTGGTAGACGATTGAGATAAAAAGCCAGCTCACTCGATATTTCTCCCTCTGAGGCAAAAGCCTCAAGGTCTTTGACTCTAATCTTAAATTGACCCAAAGGTGAAAAATTGAAGGTGATTCTCTCGGCTGCTAATACTGAAGAAGACAGCAGAATTGAGGAAATACCTAAAGCTAAGGAAATCAAGCCAGACCTAATATTTTGCGCTAACACCAGTAATTTAATTAATCTATCTAATAGAGTTACTTTATAGTTTAAAGAAATAGTTTAAAGAAATCAGTTACGAGTTTACTTAAAATATGGTGAAAAAAAGTGGTAATAGACAAAGGCACAGCTTGCTGAGGAAGCAAGCATCCCTTAGACAGGACTTGGGGCAAAGCGCCCCTGTGTCTCATCTAGTGGGGAATAGGAATTGCTAATCGAGATCTTATTCTAGTTTTTGCGTGACGGACGTGGTTTAGAAGTTTTGATTTTCCGCTCCTTCTATATTTCCTCCAAAATGTTCAATGAGTTCGTCTGCAGTTTGAAATCCCTCTCGATCTCCCTGTTTAGCGAACAAATCTCTAGCAATTCTCAGATCTAAAATTCCTCTAGCATCTCCTCTATTAGAAGTTGTTTGACGAAATCTAAAACCTTTGAAACTAGTAAATCCTTGATTTGATTCAACATTAAAAAATATTCCTGCTCGCTGTAGGTATGCCCAGGCGTGGTTTGGATCGCGTAAAATAGTATCATCAAAATCTTGAATAGCAGCCTCTAAATCTGATAATGCTCTGAAAACTAAACCCCGTTGATAATATAAATCAGCTTCGTTAGGATTCAATAAGATGGCTCTACTAAAATCGGCGATCGCAGCTCGATAGTTCTGCTGTTCTACCTTTAGTTTTCCCTGTTGCGACAGTTTTTGGGCTGCGGTAACTGATTCAGGGTCAACAGAAGTACTGGGGGGAGAATTCTGGGCTGTAGCTGGAATGGTTAAGATACTTAAGAGCAAAGCAATCTCTAAGCTGATGATACCTAGAGCTAACTTGATGCTTCTTGGTTTGAGCTTTGCCGCATTTTTTGGAGGCATAAGAGTTATTTTGAGGGCAATACAGCTATAAATATATAAATTATTCTAGACAGAGATTGATTTAGTTAACTCCATAAGCAATTAAATAAACTTTTAGTTTGTAAGAAGCAGTAACAAGCGCAGCCACAGCGATTGCATCACCTATACGGACAGTCAAACAATACTGCGGCTGAATTACGGTCTAAATAAAACCTTTAACTAATCAAAGCCTTACGCTCTAGCAATATTTTGGTTTCCGAGGCACCAGCTTGCTTTAGCTTTTTGGTCATTTGCAACCCAATTACTGTGATCCCTAACCACTGTCCTAATACAGCCATTAATAAGTTGGGTACAGTGGCGTATGTGGTCACAGCCGTGGGTAAAAAACTAAACAGCCAGACTAAAGGGCTAGTTTCGGGATAAACTTCGGCAAAGCCGAGACAAACTGGAGGCACAATAATCAGAGAAGTTACGATAATTAATGACAATACTCCTCGTTTACGGGTTTTAATGATTAGCACAAACTGAGCGATTACTGCACAAAGCATGATACTTCCTAGAGAGAGTATAAATCCCCAAAGCAAATGATAGCGATTCTGCGATAGATGGATCACGATTGAGGGAGCGATATAGGCGATCGCAATTAACAAGTTGATGGCGATTGCTACTGTGGAGGGACTATTTTCGCCAAAAACTAACTCTTTCCAAAGTTGATTGCCTTGCTGATTTAGTTGATGACGATAGCGAGACCAATCATGCAATGCTTGACGATGGGGACTCAAGACGGCGATTAATCCTAAACCCCAAATACCGAGACACAATTGCAGAAAAATAAAATATTCTTCTAATAGATGTTGACGAGTACTTTGCAGAGTAAAGCCAAGAGCGATCGCCACAAACCAACCAGTTAGCCAATAACTTTGAGACTTACTGATTAAGGTGCGATCGGGGTTGAGAAAACGCCGTTGGGCAATTGACCAACACCAGTATGTCCACAGACAAAAGTTAAATAAGATGGCGCTGATGCCGATAGTGGCATTTGTCCATAAAGCCTGACCCAAAAAGAGCATCTGGGATAGATCTCCTACAGTAAGAAAATCAACGTGGCTACTAGGTAGGTAGGTGGCATCAATTAAATAGGATAAAACTAAGCTGGGATTAAATAAAAATAACCAACCCGCAGGGTTGTCTAATGATAAATAGCCATCAAACAACAATCTGGTCAAAACAAATAGTAAAATCCCCACCAAGCCACCGCCTAGCCAAGGTTTTAAGCTGGAAAATCCTAGATTTACCAAGCTCCATAGTAAAGCCAAGCTATAAAAGAAACCGCAGCTAGCAGCGATCACAGCATAAAAACCCAAAATCAGAGCAAGGGGTATATGTGCATGCAAACCCGATGCTAAATGTAACGGCAACAGTAATATAATTGCTGAGAATAGTAAAATTGGTACTCCCAGGATCTTCCCCATGAGAATACTGCCAGCAGATTGAGGAGTTAAACGAATAAAGTTAAGAGTACCCTGGTTTTCTTCTTGGACGGTATCGGCAATCAACATATAGGTACCGATCACCAGTAAGGAAAAAATACTAATGATACTGAGGATAATAAATAAATCGAGCCACAATAATTGCCAGTTAATCACCCAGTTGCCTAACATGTCTTTGGTACAGGCAAAGTCGTCTAAACCATTTCCACGACAATAACTACTGTACTGAGTGTAAAGTGATCTTTCGGGGTCTGAATCGGGTAATTGACCCAACAAAGATATAACAGCCACAAACTGAACCATTACGGAAATAGCGGCAACTATAACTAGATTTCTAGTTTTTAATTTGCCTCTAATCTCGCGAAATAATTGAGGATTCCAATCTAAAAACTGTGACCATAGAGAATTTTGCCCTCGAAACGGTCTTATATTTTGTTTCATAATTTTAATTTATGATTTTGGCAGGATCTGGCTTATTTCAAGAAGTCTGTTGATGTCCTAATTTCAAAAAAATAGATTCAAGATCTTCTTGGCTACAGTGAAATTCGCTTAGGGGAATGTCAGCCAGAATAAGCGATCGCAACAATTCGGCACAATCAGCTTCTCCCCCAGTAAAATTAACTTTTAGATGATTATGAGGCATCATCTCCCAGGTTTCCACTAGGGAATTCTGGCGCAGTTTTTGCTGCAATATCTCCATCTTACCCAATGTGCCGATAGTAATCTGCTGACGTGATAACTTTTGATATAGTTCTTTTAAGGAAGCACTTTCTACCAAGAAGCCTAGTTCCATGATACCGATAGAGGTGCAGAGTTCGGCTAAATCACTCAGAACATGGGACGAAATTAGAATGGTCATCCCTGCTTCTTGTAAAACTTTAATAATCTGACGAAACTGCTGTCTGGCTAGAGGATCTAGTCCTGAAACGGGTTCATCCAGCAGCAAGAGTATTGGTTCGTGAATAATGGTTCGTGCCAGACTCAGACGCTGCTTCATTCCCCGAGAAAGGGTTGAAATAATGCTTTTGCTTTTGTTTTCTAGCTGAACTAGTTCTAGCACTTCATAGATGCGTCGCTGTCGATACGATGGTTTTAATCGGTATAGCCGCGCAAAATATTCTAAATAGTCATAAACGGTCAAATCATTATAGAGCGGAAAATCATCGGGGAGATAACCAATCCGCTGTTTGAGGCTGGAATTAGAATCATCCCGTAATAGGCGATCTCCATGAAGATAAATCTCTCCTTTAGTGGGTTCTTCTGCCGTAGCTAACATCCGAATTAGGGTGGTTTTGCCTGCACCGTTGGGTCCAATCAAGCCATAGACTTCCCCTGCCTTTACTTGCAGATCAATATCATTGACGGCAATATACCCTTCAAATCTTTTAGTTAAACCGTAGGTAGCGATCGCTAATTCTGGAGTCATCAGTCTTTCATTGCTAGTTGTCAGTTATCCTAGTGCGATGATTTAAGATCAACCAACAATTTCAAATTTAATCTTTTGTTTGGTCAAAAAATTATGAGTAAAGTGATCAACCACGTTGGTATCACTCAATTCTAAATTATAAAAATCTACTGCGTCATGATCAAAATATGGTCCTGCGTGCCAGGTGCCTACCTCCAGCTTGATAAAGCAATCTCCAGGTATCCGAAATGCCCTCATGCGATCGGTATCTGGTTCGGAACTATCTCCAGGAGGGCATACTGCCATTAACCAATCTAAACCATTTAAGGAACCCAAGCACTGAGTACAAATACTATGACGAGTAATCTGATGAAAAGTCCTGCCCCTACGTTCTAAATGCATAATATAAAACCGAGGAATCCCAGGTTGCAGTTTTAAAACGGCGTCATCTTCATCAAAAACCTTGCCATCAGGATCGGGAGTAATTAACTGACCATAAGGGCTAAAATTAGCTTTGGTGATTGGTATAGCTGATATTTTCCTAGTAGCAAGCAGTTGCATTCTTGTATTTGATGACAAAGTTCTCTTTTAACCTATCTTATTCAAAATATATCTACAGCGTTTTTCATGGGATATGACATTAAAGTTAGCTACTTCGTGTTAAATTAGCTTCTGCCTCGCTTTAGGTAGAGTCGAAATTTTTATTTGATTGAGATATGAAAATTGCTAATTTGAATCAGCTTCCTCAACAGACAGTATCCCATAATCCTAAAATTAAAAAGCAGGTGATGCTCTCTCAAGGAGACATACCTCACTTGACTAATTTCTCTCAGGCAACTTTTGCCCCAGGACAAACTGCTGCTGCCCATGCTCATCAGGATATGTCTGAAGTGTTTTTTGTCAGTTCAGGTAACGGACTAATCCGCATTAATGAGCAAGAATATCATTTATTTCCAGGAGTATGTGTATCCGTTGAGCCTGGAGAGGTTCACGAAGTTTTTAATTCAGGAGAAGAAGACTTAATCTTGACCTATTTTGGAATCGAGAATTAAATCAAACAAGTATTAGTTTAATTTCCCAAGGTGGGCATTGCCCACCCTATAGGCTTTGCTATTAAATATTTAAATCTATATGTTATGTGTTCAATAGCGATCGCACTA
>JBCCDL010000177.1:0-9165 GCA_039030815.1 Cyanobacteria bacterium P01_A01_bin.83
AGAAGTCTACACTTCTTCTTAGGAGCATGGCCAGTAATCGGAATCTGGTTCACAGCAATGGGAATCTCCACTATGGCGTTCAACTTGAACGGATTCAACTTCAACCAATCAGTAATGGACTCACAAGGACGTGTAGTCAACACTTGGGCAGACATTTTAAACCGAGCCAACCTTGGTTTTGAAGTAATGCACGAGCGTAACGCACACAACTTCCCCTTAGACTTAGCAAGTGGTGAAACTGCTCCCGTAGCATTAACTGCTCCTGCAATCAACGGTTAGTAACTAGTGTGATTACCAACGAGTAATTCATCCAATAAGAGTTAACTAAAGAAACGCTCTCCATTAATTTGGGGGGCGTTTTTTTTATACAATAAACAATCTAATCTTGTAACACTTCTTGTCAATCGTCAGAAACTTGACCCATGAAAGAAATTATGGGATGAAGCTTGAGATTCAGAGAAAACTAGGGCTCTAGGTTTATTTATGATTACTTTTGGGCATCAATAAAGCTCAAATAACTATACTTAGGATTTATGACTCTCGCTTGTTCGTTGCCTTTAGTTTCCTAATGTATTAAAGAGCCTAATTGTCATATCTGATACCAAATGTTGATAATTATAGCTAAAATTATAATACTGATTTAATAGATCTGCTGAGCCTATTTAAGACACAATAGTTTTATCATGATCAATAAGGTGAAGACAAGTTTATTTACAAATCGCACAATAAGCTTACATTAAATATATTTATAAATATAATAATAAAGAGTTATTAGACTGCTCTATTCTATAAATAGCCATTCTAAAATTAAGGTTAATTAGTAATTTTAGGCACTGCTGATGCCTAATTGTTTGAGTACAACAAAAGAGTATAGTTAAAGGAAGGATTGCCATAGTGATTCAAAACCTAGAACAACACTATAAAGCCTTGGGATTAGAACCAGGTGCGTCTTTAGAAGAAGTTAACCAGGCTTACAAAGACTTGGTGTTTATCTGGCATCCTGACCGAGTTCCTCAAGAGAATGAGAGACTGATGCAAAAATCTGTCGCCAAGCTACAGCAAATTAATGAAGCAAGGGATTCTCTTCGTTCGTATCACCGCAAATATAAGCCTGCTTCTGGTCAACAAAGATCTAAGTCATCAGGTAATTCCTATAGCTCACCTCAAAGAGAACGTCAAAATTATTCGCCAAAAAACTATTCTCAAAGCAGATCTTCTGATCGTCAATCTGCTAGAGAAAATCGAACCAACTATACAGACAGTCAAAACTACCAGCGGAAATATTCCCGACCCCACTACGAACAAACTCGACGCTGGAATTACCGAGATTATTATTCAGCACCAAATAGTTCGCGACCAAGCACGGGAAAAGATGGTTACAGAGATTTTCGTGAATCTGGTTCAAGTTATGGGACAAGTCGCCCTAGAGGAAATAACTATCAAAGACCCTATGGTAAAGATCTTAGGGGGGCTGATTTAAGTAGATCCAACTTTAAAGAAAGAGATTTTTCTGGTAGAGATTTATCTCAGGCTAATCTTTCCTATGCCGACTTGAGTGATACCTTTTTACATAAAATTATTTTAGAAGAAGCAAATCTACAGGGTGCAAACCTTAAAGGGGCAAATTTGCTCCAAGCAAACCTACGCAACGCTAATCTACGGGATGCCAACTTGATTGGTGCAGATCTCAGTGGTTCAGATTTGAGTGGTGCTGACTTAAGTGGTGCCAAAGTTGGTTTTAGTAATAAAATTATGGTCAAAATAACCGCAGTTAAGCTTACAGGGGCGACCTTGCCTGATGGCTCCATTCACCCCTAGTAAAATTACCCTTTACTGATTAAACTCCCGTGAGTGTTCTTTTAAAACTTCTAGAGGAATAAAATCCAGCATAGATTCATGGGTAGCTTCTAAGTCAATTGGTGGGGCAAATCCCGCATCAAGGGCTTCTTTCCAGCGTAAGGCGCAAAGACACCAGCAATCTCCTGGTTTTAAACCAGGAAAATTATACATCGGCATAGGGGTACTGAGGTCGTTACCTTGTTCCTTGCTAAAGGTTAAAAACTTGGCAGTCACCTCAGCACAAACGATATGAACTCCTCGATCTTCTGGTCCAGTGTCACAGGTACCAGTACGGTAAAATCCTGTCATGGGAGATGTACAACAGACTTTTAAATCCCCCCCTAAAACGTTCTTGGTCATGCCTAAATTTTGGTGTGTACGGACAATAAATAGATTTTAGCTGAATACGAGAACTGAGATTACACGATAGAGAATTAGTACCAGGGCATTAATCTCTTCTACCTCTGGGCGATCTCTTCCATCGCTGCTGATTTAATAATTACAAATTTTACAGCCCTAAAAAGTATCAGCTATCACCTGCTTTAGCTATAATTTCTTGCAGAACTGGGGATAAATTTTCGCTCAGTTTTCCAGCACGAATAAATTCAGCATAGGTATCAGCCTCGATATCTAATAACTGTTCATTTAACTGTTCCATAGTAAGCGATCGCAAATTATCATGCTCTCGTTGCATAGAATTGATTTTATCTTCGATACTTTGCAGTTGTCCTTTAACTAAACCTTGTTGATAGCGGTAGTATTCAGGATCAATCTCGGAGGCTAATTCGTTGTTATCTAAATAGGTGATGACGCGAGTCATAGCAACTTTTCTGGCTAACAACTCAGAGTATTCTTGCCGTAAAGGCTGATCGCCAATTAGATTGAGGGTGGTTAATAACCATTTAGTGCTTAATCCCTGAACCAGCAGGGTAAATAAAACTACTCCAAAAACAGTATCGATAATCTCTTGTCTCCCCGTCAGCACTACAGGAACGCTTAATGCTACGGCGATAGAAACCGAACCTCTTAACCCGCCCCACCAGAGAACTGTTTGCTCTCTAAGGTTGGTTTTGGTTTGACTGATTAGATTACTGAGATTTCCTAGACCAAAGATAACAATAGCTCTGGTAACTAGCACTGTAGCGATCGCCACTATAATCAGATCGAAGTTGTTTTTAAGACTACTGAAGTTTATTTGGTCGCCAATTAGCAAAAATACAATAGAATTAACAAAAAATGCCAGAAAATCCCAAAATTCGGAGACGAGTAGCCGAGTACGTGGGTTCATGCCAATTCGAGAACCAAAGTTACCCAGGATAATACCTACGGTAACTACGCCAATTACCCCTGAACCGCCTAATTCTTCTGTGATTAAGTAGGTGCCGTAAGCGGAAACCAAAGTTAAAGATTGTTCTACCAAAGGTAAATCAAATCTTTGGGTGAGATAAGAAATGCCAAATCCGATTAGGCTACCAATTCCTAAGCCTATGCCAACAAAGGTTAGGAAGCGAATAGTTATTAATGAAATACCAAAATCGCCACCACCCAGGGGAATATTAACCAGCAGCAAAAAAGCTACTACAGCGACACCGTCATTAAAGAGGCTTTCCCCCTCCATTAAGATAGTCAAACGCTTGCTAGCACCTAATTCCCGAAATAATGCCACGACCGAGACAGGATCGGTAGCAGACAAACTAGCTCCCACTAATAAAGCTGTTGCTAAGGATAAATCGGTAAAATAGCTGAGGGGAAAAGCAACACCGACCACAGAAATAACTACGCCGACAATCGCAAATAGGCTAACAGGGATCAGGCTATCCTTCAAACTGCGCCAGCGAATGTTCCATGCTGCTTCAAATAGTAGTGGTGGTAGGAAAATTTCGAGAATTAGCTCTGGAGACAGATTAACTAAGCGAATATCAACAAAAGCTAAACCTAAGCCGACAATTACCAGCAGCAAAGTATAGGGGATTTGGCGAAACCAACTAAAGATGCGCGAAATTGTAGCAACACTTAAGGATACAGACAAAACTATCAGAAATTGTTCTAGATTTCCTTTAATAGATACTTCAGTTACACTAGGTTCTACTGCAAAAATACTTAATTCCATAAAATCAATAAATATTGTGCTTTGAAGCAAATGTCATCATCAATAATGACGTAAATCAATCAATTAGACACTAAGGTAAGATACATTCAGATCATCTGTTTAGATTTCTTCAAAATTATTCTTTAATCATTTCAATGCTCACAATAGTTAATATCATAAAGCTCTAAGGGGCAGTTGAATATGCTTGTAATCGATATATCAGTTTTGAACGAGCTTCGTACTTGAACGGATAATCAGTTCGCATTCTAACTTTAAATCTGATTATTTTGGGGGAACTCGGCTCCATAACCGTTGAATTTCACCTATTTCTGAAGCATTAGGCGATTTGGGCGTAATTTTGGGTAAGTTTAACTTTGCTCCTGGAATATTTTGTGACCAAGGACTGTTTAAAACTGATGAGATATCTAGTTTGGTCAGGACTGGGCGAAATCCGTATTTGACAAAGACTTTTTGCTGTTCGGGTTGAGTTAAATATTCGACAAATTTACTAGCTGTTGTCGCTGTATTTTTGGAGATGTTTTGTTTGACTATACCAGCAGTAGCTATAGTTTCAACAGTATTATCTGGATAGTAAATACGATATGGTTGACCTTGAGTCGTTTTTGCCTGCGACCAACGATACAAAGCAATACTTTCATAAACAATCGCCAGATCTCCGTCGTTAGCACCACGACTAATAAATTCTTGAAGCAAGATATCTGTCGAACGTGATGGTTGATATACTGACTGCTTGATCAGAGTGACTAAAGATTCTGCTTCAGGACTGCTGAGGGCTAGACCAGAAGATTTCAGCCATAAGTGTAAAGCCAATTGACCACTATTAGAACGAGTAGGATCGCTAATCACAAAATCAAAACTACCCCAATCCTCTTGTGCCGCAATTGACGACCAGTTACGCTGTTTCATTGCCTGTTTGATTCTAGACCAAGAAAATTGACCATCAGGGAAAAGTGCTTGTCCTCTTTCTTGCCAAGCAACACCGACTAAAACCGTTTTGGCGATCGCTTGAGGTGGATTTATAAAAGCTTTTTGGTTATTTTGGGCAGAGTAACGACTATCTAATTCTTCTAGAATCTCTCCACTAGCAGCAATCAAAATATGAGGCTGAAAATTATTTTTGCGGTCAATAAAATTATTGGCAATATCCTGAGAACCTTGAAATTCTAATTGGAGATCTACCCCAGGATGATCTTGTTCAAATTTTTGTTCTAACTCTGTTAATGGTGATTGCAACTCTGTCCCACTGACAATTACCAAGTTTTGTTTTACTCCTGGAATAGGTGCAAAAGCAGCAGCAACAGAAGCCAAAATAATACTGATAGAAGCAACAGTTTTAGATGTTTGTGCTTGATTCATTCTATCTGGTAAGAATTGTAAAAACCCTAAGTTCGGAATAAGAAAAAGGGCGAGTAGTAAGCTGAAAATAACAGCAAAATAAAATAGAAAAAAGAATGATACAAATACAGTAAGCGAAGGTAAGTTTTTAGTCCCTCAGTCATCTATTCGTAGCAAACACGATCGTATTTCATATAAGAAGCCTAGCCTTCGCCTCGGCTAGCTTTTAGCTTAATCTACTTTACCCGAACTCAGGTTACCCTTAACAGAAATATTGAATAACTTAGCTAGTTTTGTTGAAAGCGATTATCTTCTGGGGCTGCTATGCGATCGCAAATATTTTTATACTCTAGTTGATGTTCAGAGGAATCGGTAACTATTTCTAAACGAATTTTGGTATTTGCTGTAGCTGAAGCCTGAGTAATCGCCTCCAGCAGTTTCTGAGCCATGGGTAAATCGAGAAAATGACTGTTGGTTAGATGAAGACGGTCACGATCGTTTAGCTCATTGTATTGAAAACCGTTAACTTCTCCCGATCCAATAACGACTTCGGTTAACTGTTCGGGATTTTTACCAATTCTTTCAACAATTAGTTTCTCTCTTCTGAGGGGGACTTCTACAATCTTGGTTTCAACTTGTTTACGAACAATAACTTCGCCAACTTTCTGTTTGTGACGCGCAACCTGCAACTTTTCTTCTAGTAAGGGGATTGCTGCAACTTCTAAGGAATCAGATTGTTGGTTAATATCTATATCGTCTTTGCTGGGGTTCATTTCGCAATCATCATATAAAGAAGATTGTGAAAGCGCTTCTTTAATATGTGTGGGTACAGTTTGATAAAGAGGTGAATTTTCTAACTGCTGTTGGGACAAGTTACTTAAAATTAACTTCTCATCTAAATTTATTTGACAAATATCAGTATGTTCTAACCTATGAAGATTTAATTGATTATTAATACTCTTGAGCTCAATCAATAAATTTATTTCATTATTGACATCATAATAAATATCCTTAACTTCAGCTCTAGCTATTCCTTGGCGATCAAGAACCTGATAGGAAATTAACTGTTTATCCAATTTTGATAACTGAGAGCTTAAATCAGTTTGTTTCTCGTTGCTATTGCTTAAAGTCATGCCATTAATCAATATTTTTAAAATAAACAATTACAGGCAGAGTAAAATACCCTACCTGCAATAATTAACTGTAGAACAATTAAATACTTGTTTTAGCGATCGTTACTTACTACACCATCGCGATTTACTACCGCTTCATTATCGGTATCTATTTCTATTTCTTCACGACGAACAGTTTCTCTAGCCGATACAGTATCTTTTTCTACTTCTTTGCGGACACTTACTTCTTCTCTTACAAATGCCTGCTTTTCAATATTTGCTGATTCTTCATAAACTTCTACTCTTGCTACTTCGCCTTCGTTGAAAGCGGCTGTACCAGGAGTAACTGCTGTAGTATCGGTAGCACTAGTGCGCTCAATAACTATTCTTTCTTTTTCTACAGGTACAGAAACACTGGCAGTTTCAGTCTCAACTCTTTTTCCTACAGTAACTGTACCAGCACGGAAACGCTCTTTATTAGCAATTAAGCGTTCTTCATATAGCTTGAGGCTTTGACGATCATCCATGTCCTGATGAGCATAGAGACTTGGTTCGTGTTCGTAATCGTAGGATTCTTTGTTATAGGCTCCGCTGTCGTAACCTTCTGTGTTTCCTTCGTTAACGTAGACAGTGTCTTTATCGTGCTCTGCACCTCTATAGACCATTCTAACGTCTTCTTCGTAATTGTAATCAATGGTCATATCGTCAGAGTATTCGGGCAAATTCTCAGCTTGTTCTTTAGTAAAACCATTGGCATAGACTCTATGCTCACTATAATCAATGCTGGCTCTACCAACGGGCAACAACACTTTCTTACCAAAGATCCAGAAACCTGTGTCGATTACTAAATAACGAAATCTGCCACTGTCATCAACAATAATATCGTGTACAGAGCCAATCTTATCGTTAGAGTAGTCATAGACAGAAAAATTTTTGAGGTCTTCGCCACCAAAAATATCTTCTTTATAGTCAGGATAGATGTCAGCAATTTTTACTAAAGCCATAATTTAAATTAATACTTACTCTTGATTTCTATTTGTTACCTTCAGGCTATTGATTATTCAAATTAATTTCATCTAACTTATGAGATAGATGCTAATCATCATCTGTGTAGCTAAAGATATAGATTTCTAATAACTACTTGACATTAAATTTACAATAATGTTATGCAAATGTTAGTAATAGGTTTGAAACGAGTAGGGAGCAGGGAGCAATCATAGACAATATTTATATCAGTAGTGAATGATCCATTGATTTCTCAATTTAGATAAATATGCTCATTAACTAAATATTACTAAAGTTATAATCAGTATCACCGTCTTTTATATCTTTAGATAGGTTCATTAATTCATGACATTTTAGATAATCGTTAGTGACAAAATAATAATTGATTTACTAATAAAAATATGGATAATTCACAAGAACACCCAGTTGCTGATGACAAACAGACTCCCGTAGAACCAGAAGCTCGTCGCACAGGAACAGATGCTAGAAGCAGTGATGTTAGGGACGGTGCAGAAGCAGAAGCACCTGGAAACAAAAATACAGCTACCCCTGGAGATCCCAATCAAGGTACAGAAGCTCGTTAATTGAGCATGTCTGTGACAATAGTTTATACAAGGTCGGTAACATTCTAGACTATGATTAGTTACCGACCATTTTGCTATCTTTATCTCCTTGACCGATAGTGAATAATAACCAAAAACATCTCCATAACTCAAACAATAGTGCTAGTAACAGTGACAATTGGCGACAAGAATTAAAGGAAATTGTTAGTGGATCTTCTGGGGGTTTTTTGTTTGGCATTCCTCTACTGTATACCATGGAAGTTTGGTTTATTGGCTCCTATGTACAGCCACCAATTTTACTGAGCATTTTTGGCATTACTTTTATCATTATTTTTTTGCTCAATCGCATTGAAGGTTTTCGCCCGCAAGAAAGCGAAACTTTGCCTGGAGCGATCGCCGAAAGTATTGAAACTTTAGCCATTGGTATGTTCTGTGCTGCCTTAATGCTGATCATTCTCAACCGTATCGATTGGCAAACCCCCTTACTCGAATCATTAGGAAAAATTGTTTTTGAAGGGGTACCTTTCGCTTTAGGAGTTGCCTTTTCGCGATCGCTTTTAAGTGGGGATGCTGAGGTGGATTTGAATGGCAGAAGGGCGAGCAAATCTCAATCTAACAATCGCAATCGTAATCAAATTATCTGGCGCGACACCTTAGCTGATTTTAGTGCAACCTTGATTGGAGCATTATTTATCGCATTTAGTATTGCACCTACGGATGAAGTTACTGTTTTAGCAGCATCAGCATCTCCATTGAGGCTGCTAGTAATCGTCGCTGCGGCATTATCAATTTCTTATGGCATTGTCTTTGCTTCTACTATTGCCAACTATCAACACCGCCGCCAACAACAAGGATTGTTTCAAACTCCTCAAAGTGAAACTATTCTCTCTTATTTGATATCTTTGCTAGCTGGCATGTTAATGCTGTGGTTTTTTCAAAAGATAACTTTTGGCGATTCATGGTTTATCTGGTTGCGCCACAGTATAGTATTATCTCTTCCAGCAAGCATTGGTGGTGCAGCAGGACGGTTGACAGTATAAACAGCCTTTGATTAGGGACTCAAAAATGCCAAAAAAATCTGGAAGAGAGCGATCGCCCGCAGAAAGAGTTAGCTTGGGTATTTCGTTATTTATTGTGGGGCTAATTATTGTCCTAATTTGCTACACCTGGATTACGGGAGACAACAACCCACCAGTTTTAT
>JBCCDL010000178.1:0-9145 GCA_039030815.1 Cyanobacteria bacterium P01_A01_bin.83
ACCGATGCTTGCTCAAAAGTTTGGCGAAACTCCAATTCACTTTGCTCAAGAGCTTTTTGTCCTTCAAAGGCAGCGATCGAATTACCGATATCCCTTGCCATAAGTTCAATTATTTCTCGTTCAGAAGAAGCAAAATCACTACTGCGAGGTGGAATCGAAGCAAAGTTTAAGGTGCCAAATAAAGTCCCGTTAACCATAATTGGTGTGCCAACATAGGACTTTAAATCAAACTTGAGATAGAGAGGATGATTTTGCATTTCCTCTACCTGCCTCACATCAAAATATGCCACTGTTTTTTCCGTGGCAACTGTTTCAGCACAGTAAGTATTTTTGTACTCTAACTCCATTCCTATAGACAACTCCAAAGAAGTTTCTACCGCCAAAATTCTATAGCTAGAGTTTTTCACTTGACTGACAATCCCTGTATCCAAACCAAAAATTTCGCAGCCAGCTTTTAGGTAGTCATCATAGAGAGCTTCTAGAGTCTGATAATCTTTGATTGCTAGATGATGGAGTTGTTTAAGGCGATCGCTAAAATCGGCTAATGCCTGAGTCCTCTGGGCTACTTTTTGTTCTAAACTACGATTTAGCCTACTTAATTGAGTTGCTTGGGAGCGCAATTTACGTTCGTCTCTGAGGCGGTCGCTAATATCCTGACAGACACAAATTAAATCTCCAGTCGGAGAAAAATTTAGGGTTAATTCTTCATCAAAAGTATGTCCGTGGCGATGTTTGGCTTTAACCACTCCTTGCCATCGACCCTGCTCTTGTAACATAGGAAAGATTTCTTGTTCAAACTGAGGCAGCTCTTCTGGTCGATATAGCATTTGCCAAGAGCGACCGATTAATTCTTCTGGTTGGCTATAGCCAAAGATATCTAGTTGAGCCTGGTTAATATAAACAAACTTATTGTTATTAAGGATTGCAATTCCATTAGTAGCAGTTTCAATTGCTGCCAGTTGACGATTTTTTTCGTTGATGCTCTCTTCTCGCTCTAGCTGAACTCGTTTAATTTCATTAATCGCTACAAAACTTACTGCCAGACCGTCATTTTGTCCGTCTTCAGTTAGATAGGGATTGATTTGCATCAAGAACCACGAATCATTCTGGTGCTGCTTAACTTCCAGCTCCAGGGGGTGATGTTGCAATAATACTTCTTCAAGTAAATCGGGTAGCTGAGGACAGTCGATTTTCAGCGTCAACTCTGAAAGGGGACGCTCAATATCATTAGCTCGCAAAGATATTGCTTGGGTTGCAGCAGGGGTAAACTTACGAATTCTCAATTGGGCATCGAGAAAGATCACGCCGATTTCGGTACTCTTGAGTAAATTGTCAATATCATTATTGAGCTGGGTTAGTTCACCAATTTTGGACTGATATTCAATGTTAACCGTGTGTAGCTCTTCATTAACCGAATGCAGTTCCTCGTTGGTACTTTGCAGCTCTTCGTTAGATGCCGTTAATTCTTCATTAGAAGCCTGTTGTTCTTCGTTGGTAGTTTCCAACTCCTCTACTAATGCCTGAAGATTTTCTCTAGTTTGCTGTAGCTCATTTTCCAATTCTATGATACGCCGTGAGGCTTCGCTGCCAGCCTCAAAAGTTTCGGCTGGAGGAGGAATTTCTAGCGAAGCCGCTTTTTTGAGCTTAATTTTGACCAAAAAGAAGTCTCCATAACGGCGGTCGTTCTTAGGGGGGATGACTTCTAAACTGACATGGAGAGATTCTCCCTGATATTGTAATTTAATATCTTGATACTGAACCGATTTTCCATGTTGCCTGGCTCGATGAAGCGCTGTATTCAGGGGTAACTGAAGAGGTATTGCCACCATTTTAGTCACCTCGGTAGTAACCTTGCCGTCAGGGGCTTTAAATATTTTGCTAGAATCTCCGCTGACATGGAGCAGGTGATTTTCCTTGCCAATCAATAAGATAATGGCGTTAGATTCACTTGCTAGTCGATTAAGACACTGCTCTAAAATTGGCTCGAATTGAACCCGATGGGACGGCGGACTAAAACGATTTGGGAAAGAACTTTTACTAATTTTGGTTGTAGTTCTCAAAGGAAGGGGTAATCTAATATTTCTTTGCTTCTGGTAAAACTTCCATTTTTTATCTATAGGTTCAAATTCTGATTCAAATTCCCCTAATGTCTCTGCTTCCCCCAAAAACAAAATTCCTTTAGGTATTAAGGAAAAATGAAGATTACGCAAGACTTGATGCTGCAATTGCGACTTCATGTAAATCAAGACATTTCGGCAGGAAATTAGGTTGATTCGAGTAAAACCTGCATCTTTGGTGAGATCGTGGGGGGAAAAGATCAGCATTTCCCTAATTTTACGCATAATTTGATAAGAATTATCTTTAGCTACAAAATAGCGATGTAAACGCTCTGAGCCAATGTCCCTGGTAATGGAAGGTGGATAAATTCCTTGAGATGCTTTTTCTAAAGCTGCTCGATCTATATCGGTGGCAAATATCTTGACTCGAATGTTCTTATCCGAATCTTGTAGAGCTTCATGAACTAAGATTGCTAAAGAATAGGCTTCTTCCCCTGTAGAACAAGCAGTGATCCAAAATCTTAATTCTGCTTCGTCGCCACTTTGCTCAATTAGACGGGGCAAAATATTGTTCTCCAGGTTTTGCCAAGCTGGATAGTCGCGGAAAAAATGGGTAACGTTAATTAAGAGATCGGAACAGAGAATTTGTCTTTCAACCGCAGAATTATTGAGCAGTTTAATATATTCGTCAATATTAAGGGAATTGTGAATCAGGCAACGACGATGAATTCTCCGAGAAATTGTACTAGATTTGTACTGAGAAAAATCTAATGCTTCTTGGTCTAAAAGCAGATTGGCAATTTGGCTCAGATCAGCACTATTAATTAAGTTATTTTTAGAGGATCGGGTTTCAGTAGCTTGAACAGGAGCAACCACGCACTGATAAATTAGTTGCGATAATTCTCGGGGGGGTAAGATCTGATTGACCACACCTGTAGCGATCGCACTGCGCGGCATCCCGTCAAATTCGGCTGTTTCAGGTTCTTGAACTAAAGCGACCCCTCCCGCTTCATTAATGGCTTTTAAGCCCCGAGTGCCATCACTACCAGATCCAGATAAAATCACCCCAATCGACTGTTCGCCATAGTTTTTTGCTAGAGAGGTAAAAAATAAATCGATGGGAAAATTAAGCTCATGTTTTTTATTTTTATCCTTTCTGCGGTCTTCTAAACGCAATACATTTTTTTCTAATGCCAAGTTTTGACCAGGAGGGATCAAATAAACCGAATTTGGCTCTAGCTCCATACCGTCAACAACGCGATAAACTGGCATAGTGGTACGTCTTTCTAGCAATTCTTTCATCAAACTTTTAAAGTCTGGCGACAGATGCTGAATCACCACAAATGCAGCGCCACTAGCTGAAGAAAGATTATTAAATAGTTCTTCTAAGGCACTCAGTCCTCCTGCCGATGCACCAATACCAACTACAAATAATTCATTTTTTGATTTTTGTGATGGAGGAATATTGTTTTGTGAATCTGAGGGGGAGGCTTCAGACATAATATTTTTAGGATCAACGATTGCGACTATCTTGTAATTTCTAACACTTTTCTGCTTTTTCTTCGAGCAATTTGAGCTAGATTAAGGATTGAGTTGACTTCACACGTTGTGTAGCGGTAATTTAGAAAACTGGTATCAGCTAAGTTCCGACCAAAATTTCTGAGCATTATTGGTTGACTGTTCACTGCTTACTGTTCACTGTTCACTGTTCACTATTCACTGTTAAATGACCCAACGTATTTTAATTTGGTACCGTAACGACTTAAGAGTTCACGATTTGTTGGCAATAGATGAAGCCCAGCAGCAAGCAGCGACCATAATTCCTCTATACTGTTTTGATGATCGCGCTTTTGGCAAGACTTCCTTTGGCTTTGCTAAGACAGGTAGCTATCGCGCTCAGTTTTTGCGTGAGTCTGTGGCAGATCTTCGTTCTTCTCTGCAAAAATTGGGCAGTAACCTAATTGTACGTCGTGGTTTACCTGAAGAGATTATACCTGCGATCGTCGAACAGTTACAGGTGGATCAGGTTTCTTATAGTAAAGAAGTTACTTCAGAGGAAACTCAGGTAGAAAAAAAGTTAAAACAGGCATTATCAAACCAGAAAATCAAGGTCAATACTTATTGGGAAGCAACTTTATATCTACCAGAGGATTTACCATTTAAGATTAAGCAAACACCAGAACTATATACTAATTTTCGTAAGCAGGTGGAAAAAAAATCTGCAATTAATGAGGCACTTTCTGCACCGCCAAAGTTATCCCCATTGCCCGAAATCAACATCGGCGAGATTCCCACATTATCCGAATTAGGTTTATCTACTCCTGAATTTGATGACCGCAGTGTCTTGAGATTTAAAGGTGGTGAAACTGAAGCCATGAAACGACTACAAGACTATTTTTGGTCACAAGACTGTCTGCGAGACTATAAGCAAACCCGTAACGGTATGTTAGGTGCGAACTATTCTTCTAAGTTTTCCCCCTGGTTGGCATTAGGCTGTATTTCCCCCCGTTATATCAACGACCAGGTAATTAAATACGAAGCATCGAGAGTAAAAAATAATTCTACTTACTGGTTAATCTTTGAGCTGATTTGGCGTGACTTTTTCCGCTTCATCGTAGCAAAGCACGGCAATCAAGTATTTAAACTCTCTGGAATGCAAGGGGTAGAGATTCCCTGGAAGCAAGATTGGCAACGCTTCGATCTCTGGCGTACAGGCAAGACTGGTTATCCTTTAGTTGATGCCAACATGCGAGAATTAGCAGCAACAGGCTTTATGTCTAACCGTGGTCGACAAAATGTTGCTAGTTTCTTGACCAAGAATCTTGGTATTGATTGGCGCATGGGGGCAGAATGGTTTGAATCACTATTGATTGATTACGATGTGTGCAGCAACTGGGGTAACTGGAATTACACCGCAGGGGTGGGGAATGACGCCCGTGGCTTCCGCTATTTTAATATTGCCAAACAGACCAAAGATTACGACCCACAAGGGGAATATATCAAACATTGGCTACCTGAATTAGCCTCCCTCCCTGGAGACAAAGTTCGTGAACCTGGCAAACTAAGTCAGGATGAGCAAAAACGATATGGAGTTAGAATTGGCGTAGATTATCCCCGTCCTGTAGTAGACTTTTTTAAATCAGTTAAAGTCAACGAGAAGATTTATCAAGGTGCCGTTGTTTAACTCAGATCTTGTACCAAAAAAAGATGAATTTGTCCCTCTGATTAAAAATGGCTCTGCAAACGACGGGGCTGACATCACGATTTCGTCAATTTAAGGAACACATCCTCTAAACTAGGACGGGTACGCCGCATTTCGTATAATTCCAAGTTTTGGTTAACGATTATGGCAGCAATATCTTTACCAGGTTCCATATCTGGCGCACAGGCAATTCTCAACAAGTGGCGCTGGTCAGATGCAGCAGATGAATGCTCAACCTGAGACACTTGAGTTACTCCCGCAATTGATTGCAGCAAAGGATAAATTGGTTCCACATCACCGCCAATCTCCACCTCGTATCCCCCATTACTTTCCAACTGCGCCTGAAGATCTCTAGGGGTATTAGTAGTAATAACCTTACCATGATTAATAATAGTAACGCGATCGCAAATCATCTTGGCTTCAGGCAAAATATGGGTGGAAAGAATAATAGTATGTTCCCCCGCCAAACTTTTAATCAAATTACGCACTTCAATAATTTGACGGGGATCTAATCCCACCGTTGGTTCATCGAGAATAATTACAGGGGGTTCATGAACAATTGCTTGAGCAATACCAACTCGTTGCCGATATCCCTGGGAAAGTTTACGAATTGTTACATTTTGGCGATCGCTCAACTGGCATCGCGCTATGGCATTATCAACCCGACTACGACGATTTCCTGGACTAACACCCTTAATTTTTGCCACAAAGGTTAAAAATCCCTTGACCGTCATCTCTGGATATAGTGGGGGAGTTTCAGGCAAATAGCCAATATTACGCCGCACCTGCATTGAATGACGATGGACATCATAACCCGCAATTCTGGCTGTCCCAGTAGTGGCTGGTAAATATCCCGCGAGGATTCTCATGGTCGTAGTTTTACCTGCACCATTAGGACCGAGAAAACCAATAATTTCCCCCGCAGCTACGGAAAAATGGATATCTTCAATAGCCGTAGTTGAACCATATACTTTACTGAGGTGTTCAACTTCAATTGTGGGTTGGGGCATAATACGCCTGGTGTGGGTTTGCTTTGTCTAAAGGTTATTAGTTTGTAGCTATTAGCTATTAGCTATTAGCCTTTAGCTTTTTTATGGAGATTATTGTGGACTACTTTTAAAAATCACAGTAATTTATTCACAAATTAACGAGGTACTGGTGATCTAACTTTGGCTGGATCTTCAGGAGAATCAACAAATATTGCCCCTCTATCTATTAGATCTTGTTTTAATTGATCGTCTATTCCCAAATTGTTGCCAAATCTGGCTTGGTCAACAATTGCACCAAAAAGATTGGCACTTCTAAGGTCGGCACCACTGAGGTCGGCACCACTGAGATTTACACCAAAGAGGAAGGCACTTTTAAGATCGGCGCCACTGAGGTCGGCACTTCTGAGGTAAGTACCACTGAGATTGGCACCACTAAGGTCGGCACCACTGAGGTCGGCACTTTTAAGGTTGGCACCACTGATATTTAGACCACTAAGATTGACACAAGAGAGAGTAGGTTTTATGTGGCGATGCTCCAGTTTCCAATAATTCCAAACGTTTACTCCCTCTTGAAGCCTACAATATTGATTTTGATCATATATTTGTCTTCCCGATATATTTGTCGATTTATCTGAAGTATGGAACAACTTTTTTGTAATAGAATCATCAAATAAATCAACTATAGTCTCTTCAATTACTTTTGAATCACCTAAGGGTAGAGATTGATTTTCTGGCTCGTTATTGCTATGGCTTTTTATCTGATCTTCAAACTTCGACTGCCTTTTGTTTTCACTCCAAGCAACAAAACCAACTCCAAAAAAGAAACCAGCGTAAACTAACCATCTAGGAGGATTTCCTCTTGTTGCTACAAGCAGGATAATTAATCCCAAAGAAACTTGAGCAGTTTGGACAAATAAAGACTTTAAACCTGCCTTGGCTTGTAGATGGAGAGTAATGTTTGGCTTACCTGAAGTCATCTTATTTTCTTTTGTCTTTCTGACCAAATAGACTATTCAATGCCTTGCCTAATATTCAACCTGTAACCACTATCCATAAGACAAAACCAGAACCAACGATTACAGAACAGGCATAGCAATTAACACTGAGAGCATTCCAACCGTTATAATACTGGTCAAAACCTTAATAGTCAGCCCCTAATACTAGCTTACCAATTTAACTAGGAATCGAGAATAAAAAACATAAAGCGATCGCATCTTGCAGGGTTTCATAGACATCGCGCCACAAACCACCGAAAATAGTCTTGCTAATAGGATCTATATTTTCTCCAGCTTTTTCTAAAAACTCTTCTACTTTATCTTTCTGCTTCTGGGACACTTAATTCTTATCTCGTATGCTGATTACTGATGGTGGGCATATATCTAAATGGTTAATTTTTGCTCGCTATTAATCACAATGACTACCCTACTTTTTGTTTACTGTTTACTGAAAAGGTTTAATCAATTTACGAGTAATTGCCAAGTCAAGAATATAACGAGCGATCGCAAAACCGATAATACTCTGAGTAATCAACCATAATCCTGATAGTAATTCAGAGAGTAGCAAATTGTGTTCAATCAAGGCTAGTCCTCTAACTAATCCAAATGCCAATACCGCCCCCTCATTGAGATGAGAATTGCGATCCTCTCGAATAATATAGCGATAGGTCACGCCAAATAAAAAACCGCTGACCATGAAGATCGCCAACTGTATCAGCAACGTTATATCTAAAGCGATTACTGTATCAATGATCAAAGGTTTGATAATTAAGATAACTAGCTCTGTAATGGCAAAAGCTGCTGCACCAATAATTCCTGCTTTGACAGATTCAATTCTTTCTGTAACTAAACTAGGCACGATTTCCTCTAATATTCACACCACAAAAGATCCCTTAAGAAGTATGATAGGGTTTATAGTTGCCAAAATAAATACATATTTCAAAAAATACAAAGCATGGATATTCTTACTTTAGGCTGGGTTACTATACTAGCTTTATTTACCTGGTCAATTGCAATGGTTGTCTGGGGTCGTAACGGGTTCTAAACAGTGGAAACAAACGAATTACTA
Organism: Cyanobacteria bacterium P01_A01_bin.83; assembly: GCA_039030815.1. Lineage (GTDB taxonomy): Bacteria > Cyanobacteriota > Cyanobacteriia > Cyanobacteriales > Xenococcaceae > Waterburya. The sequence goes on from JBCCDL010000178.1 coordinate 8,313, forward strand.
AATGTTCTTTTCCTAGTTGCTATTGGCATTTTAGGACTCCTGAGCATAGGAGTATTGTACCTCTCCGTGGTTCAATGGCGCGATCGCCGTCGTCAGAGTCGCGATAAGCGAGGTTGAGCTTAAAAGCTTTTTAGTACTAGTTTTTCAGAACTCAATAATTAGCAGCGTGTAGTGGTGAAGATGTTAAATAAATGTCTTCACCACTAATTTTTTGGGGTTATGATTCGAGAAGATTGAATCGTTATTCTTAATTTCTGATTTGCCCAATGCCACGCAGAAAAACTAAATTATGGGAGTTAGTATCTCGTCAACCTCGCTGGGGATTAACTATTCAAGGTTGGTTAGGACTCTTACTGGCGATCGCCTGCGCCTTTTGGTTACTATTAACTAGACTGGAGCCTTTTCTCGCTTATTCTGCCCCTGTAGCCGCAGAAATTTTGATTGTCGAGGGGTGGATAACTGATGAGGGAATTATGGGGGCAATGGATGAATTTGAGCGCAAACCCTACGAGCTATTGATTACCGCAGGTAGTAATTTTGGTCGCGGGGAATATTTATCGCAATACAAAGACTTTGCCCATCTTGCAGAAGCAACTTTAGTTACCTTGGGTTTTGATCCGCAAAAAATCCAGCCTATTCCGACTCCTTTAGCCAAGCGAGATCAAACATTGACCTCGGCTTTAGAGGTTAAGAAATGGCTACAGGAACAGAATATTACTCCCAAGGGAATCAATGTCTACAGCAACAATGTTCATAGTCGCCGTAGTTGGTTGACTTACAAAACGGTATTTGCGCCTGAGATCCAAGTTGGGGTAATTGCTCACCCTGCCCAA
>JBCCDL010000179.1:0-9111 GCA_039030815.1 Cyanobacteria bacterium P01_A01_bin.83
GAACAAATTACTGAGATGGTAGGTCAATTAATTAGAACGATATATATATGGAAGTTTTGTTTTACTTCTGTTGATAACCAACAACCTAGTTAAAGACAGTTAGATAGAGCTATAGAAAGTTCTTCGGCTGTTTGGAAACGGTCTCTTGGTTCTGGCTGGCAAGCAGTGTTGAGTACTTGAGCTAAATTAGTCGGTAGATTAGGAATATTGTTAATGTCAAACTCAAACTTATTGCTTTGATAGCGATAATATTGCATGGGTGCTTTACCCGTTAGCAAGAAAATAATGCTAGTGCCTACTCCATAAACATCTGATTGAGGACAAGGCTTACCTCGGTACTGTTCTGGAGCGCTGTATCCTTCAACCCCAATACGAGTTTCTAAAGCAGTACCGAGCTCTTTTACTGCGCCAAAATCCAGCAACATCAGGCGACTATCTAGATTGCGTAGCATTAAATTGGCAGGCTTGATATCTCGATGGATTAAGGGAGGCTCTAAATTATGTAAATATTTCAGAATATCACAAACTTGGATCATCCAATTGATGGTTCGCTTGGGGTCAGTTGCTCCTCTTTGATTTACTAATTGCTCTAGGTTGTGACCATGGATTAACTCCATTACAATATACTTGCGATTGTTCTCAACAAAGAAGTCATAGTATTTAGGTATACCAGGATGTTCAAGAGATTTTAAAATTCGAGCTTCTCGCTCAAATAGTTCTCTAGCTTTAGCAATACGAGCCATATCTGCGTTCATTTCTTTGAGAACTAGCAGCATGGGTGCATTACGCACTGTTCGATTACGATCCCAAGCTAAGTAGGTAGTTCCCATTCCACCTCTACCTAAAGTTCTCAGAATTTGATAATTACTGACATAATGCTCTTCTTCCACTATAGGTTGACCGCAATGTCGGCAAAAAATACTACCGTCAGGATTATCTAGATGATCGCAAAGTTGTCTAGAGTCCAGGATGTTTGTCGGTTCTAATCCTGGCTGATTTTTAGCTAAGCAAGATTCTAATTCAAACTTAAATACTGGTCCATTTTCTGCCAGGCGAATTAGATCATCGTGCTTAATAATAGCCTCGGTAACAAAATTGTTATTGATTAGGGTTCCGTTAGTACCTCTACTAATCAGCCGCCATTTTTCTTGTTGGGGATCAATTAGGTTTAATTCCAAGTGTTGTCGTGAAACCTGGAAATAGCCATGGAGTACAATATCGTTATTTTGAGCGCGACCAATACGAATTACCGACTGCTCTGAAAATTCCCACTGTTGCAGTGGCTTATTTGTCTGGGGTTCTAAAAGCGTAAAGATGACCATGTTGGACAATTATCGTTGATGTAGTCGAAAGATAAGGTTATGGTCTTTAAAAGTCAGGTTTCAACTTTACTCTAATAAGTATGGCAGTAATGTTATCGTGACCATTGTATTCGTTTGCCAAGTCTATTAGGTTAAATAAACCATCTTGAAGGTTAGCATTGGAACTAATCAATGGTTTTAAATGCTCTGTCCAATGTTGCTCGATTAGTTCATTATCACAAAGCCCATCAGAACAGAGTAGCAACAGACAATCTTCCATTATTGACAAAAACTGAATATCAGGTCGCACATAAGTATTTTCTCTAGGACCTAATGCTTGAGTCAGTTGATAAGAATCTGGTCTTCCGTAAGCTATTTCAGGTTCGACACCGCGATTAATTTCTCTTTGACCAACCTCATGGTCTAGGGTTAACTGTTCCAAACCCTGTTTATGAGATATACGATAAATTCGGCTATCTCCAACATGAGCGATCGCTAATTGGGTATCTTGCAGCAAAGCCATCACTAATGTTGTGCCCATTCTTCCGCTACCAGAACGAGCATTATCAATATTAGTTTGGTAAAGAGTATCATTAGCTAACAGTATTCCCTCTTCAATTGTTTCATGGTCTGGTAATTCTGAGTGCCAATGAGTTTGAAAATATTTTTGCAGGTTTTCTACCGCCATGGCACTAGCAACTTCTCCCGCTGCATGCCCCCCCATGCCGTCGCAAACTAAATATAAGCCTTTAACATTAATTTGATTATCTGTATTATTTTCAGTTTTTTCAACAGAAGCCTTAATGCCATAGAAATCTTCGTTGTGATCTCTTTGGCTGCCAATATCAGTACAGCAAGCATAGTCAATATCTCGTAAATGCATTGAGATCATTGCCGTAGCTTGTTCTTCTAAATCGCTCGAATACATCATTTCCTCCTCTGTTTCATCAAAGAAACTTACTTCTTGGGGGGAGATGGAATGGGGTTGAGATTTAGTTGGATCAGATCCAGATGAGGAAGTATTTGAAGTATTCACTGAGTTTGCATCAATAATATCAGTATGAGAAGGTTCTATTTCAGACTGTTCCAGGCTAAGGTTATGAAGTTCTAACCTCAGCTGTTCAGTTTCTATGATATCTCCTGCAACTATTTTATCTAGGAGCAAATTAAGCTGATTGAAACAATCCATTTCAGATTTTTTGAGGCATAACTGCCAAGTTTTCCCTAAGTCTTTTAAGGTAGGCAGATAGTCTAAATCCATGTATAGCTGCTGGAGGTAAAATGCCTGGTCTTCATCTACACGAAGGTTATCATCAACTAGTAAGCTTCCAGCACAGCTAACCTGGGATAAAGGTTGCCACAACTTTGCCATTTCATCGAGAAACCAAACCACCTGTAGTAAAGAAAGTTGTGATTGTGACCAGACATCAGTCATTAATTTCCACTGAGAACGATCTGGTAGTAATACAACCCCCTGATCCTTCTGCTGCCAAGCATCATAGATTTTTGGCACTGTAGGCGCATATTTTTCTAAAATCAGATACGGTAGGGCATGGGTCGGCAATCCAATCAGGTTCCAGTACTGGGATACAGATAGATAAGAACTATCGGGATTTTCTTGACTTAGTTCAGCAAACAAATCTGTCTGCTGCTTTTGCAAGGTTGCTAAATGAGATTTTTGTAGAGGATATTGATCGATCGCACTGCCCTGGAGGAAAATATACTCTGAGCCATTGTAGACAGTTTCCAAGGGTGCCACCAAACCAGCATCGGGCTGTAATGTGTAACGATTGTAAGTTTGGTCTGGTTGAGTTTGAAGATAAAGACTTTTTACTTGGCTATCAGCAAACAAATCAGACAAATTCTCAATTTTGGATTCTGATTGATGAGCAGCAGGATTACTGCAAGAAGCTAATTCTGGTTGAACTTTGGATTCAGCTACAGCTTTTTTCTGAAACATTATTGCCCATAATACTGTATGGTTAGCTGTACCGCAGTAACTACAGTTTTTTGCCTCTATGGGAATCTCTTTTAGACATTGACAACAAACTTTATGAGTCAAAGAAACACCACAGTTCTGACAAAATTTGTTCTGTTTGGGATTTTCAAATTTACACTGGGGGCATATGAGCATACCGTATTTTTCTTCCTTAAAGTATATTGTGCCTACCTACACTGAAATGATCCTTAGATTTAAAATATTCAAAATAATTTGAATCGAAATTTTAAAATATCTGACTTGAAGTATTTAAGCTGAAATTTGCCTATGTAGACTCTAATTTAGGTCATGAAACTCTCAAATTTAATTGAGAATGCTAAATCAATAGAAGTCTAGCCACCATAATAGCTGGCTTCTATTGATGCAATTTTTCCACAGATTATTACAAATACTCAGCAAAACTGAATTAGAAATAAAGGCTAATTGAGAGACTATAAGTTCAATGGCATCATTGAAAATAATGCAATTATATCCGCAATCTTAGCTCATCGTCGTTTTTTGGCAATCCCTCTGTTATCCCTCTTTTGTCACTAAGGGGATTAGTCCGACCGAATGAAGACAGTACCGCCAAAAATTGTTACTCAATTACCTTTAGTTTTACTAACAGCCACCAACAGAGACTGCCAGCTACTAAGAAATACCAACCACCAACAAATAATGCTAAAGACAGAGAATATCTACTAGCGATCGCACCAAGCACAGGGGCAACTAGCGCAAAACTTAAACGAAAGGTAAAGCTGTTGAGAGAAAGTACCGTAGCCCTAATGGATGAGGGAATTTGTTGATTGATTAAGTTTAAAATTAAGGGGGAACAAGATCCTCGAACCATATAGATAACGGCAATAAAAACGATGCCCCAAATAGTGGTGATGCTGCCTAAGAGAATGTAAGCCGCAGCTAACAAGAAGACTAAAATTAACAACATCTTTCTCATGCCCCAGGCAGTTTCTAAGCGACGGGCATTAACCGAGGCAAAACTCATCAAGAGATGAAATACTGCCCAAGCCCACCCCATAGCCGCTATTGATACTTCAACCTGCTTCAAGTAATCCTGAGATAACCAGACAATTAGGAAGCTAGCAGTAGCAAAAGTGCTGCTCAAGCCGATTAGCCACCGCAAATTAGAACTTAAAATAAAGACATCCACAATAATATTCTTCAAACTCTTGATTTGTGATATTTCTGTTACTGACTGATGGCGTTTGGGTTCTACTAGAGTCAGCGCCAAACAGAAATAGACAATTAAACAAGCTGTTTGTAAATAGAAAGGAATTACCAAGTTAATCTCGGCAATTGTCGCGCCGACAATACCACAGACAGCCTCAGTTACTCCTGCGATCGCTACTAGTCTGCCTTCTAGAGTGCGGTAATAACTTTCTCGACCCAATTGTAAAAGAGTTTCGTAAGCTAGGGCGGTATCGGCACCGCTAATTAAACTAGCTGCTATCCCTGCTAGAATTTCAGCCAAGGCAAAAATAGTAAAGGAATTTCCCACGCAGTACAATAGCCAACCGACAATCCAAACTCCACTTCCTGCTATTAAACAAAACTTGCGTCCTAACTTGTCGGCTACATAGCCCGAAGGAACTTCAAACAGCAGAATTGATAGAGACAAAATAGTTTTGAGTAAAACTGCCTGTTCTAAATCCAGTCCATGACTTTGGTAAAATAAAATAATGGTGGGAATGGGAAACCAAGCAAAAGATAATCCCCTCAGAACGGATAGTTTCCACAGATTAGAGTTGATTGAATTAGTATTTAGGCTCACTTATTGAGTATTAAGATCAAAAAAAATCTAACGAGGGATGATGCGACCCGCAGTCGAGCGATCGCAATATTTCTATCTTCAACTTTTCAATTAAATTTATTTGTCTAGCCAATAGGCAAACTCATCAGCAAAACTTCCTTCAAAAATAGCGTTGCGTATTTGTTGAGTAAAGCGAATTAATTCAGTTACATTGTGCAGCGACAACATAATATAGCCCAACATCTCTTGCGATCGCACCATATGATTGAGATATGCCCGACTAAAGTTTTGACAGGCATAACAGGAGCAAGTTTCATCTAAAGGCTGAAAATCTCGTTTATACTGGGCATTTTTAATATTAATGCGCTGTCCTTGGACTAAAGCCGTCCCATGACGACCAAAACGAGTAGGAATCACACAATCAAACAAATCTATTCCCGCTGCGATCGCCTGAGCCATTTCTCGATAAGTTCCCACCCCCATTAAATAGCGTGGCTTACTAGACGGTAGCAGAGGAGCAGTATGCTGAACTGTAGCATTAATTAATTCAGGATCTTCACCAACGCTGACACCACCAATTGCATAGCCAGGTAAATCTAGTTCTGTCAGTTGCTCTACCGCTTTCTGCCTAAGATCTAAATGTATTCCCCCTTGAACAATCCCAAATAATGCTTGGTGACTGGTATTTTGATGGGTTGCGATACATCTTTGTAACCAGCGATAGCTCCTGTCCGTAGCGGCTTTTACCTGCTCTTTAGTGGCATCAGCAGGAGGACACTCATCAAACGCCATAATTACATCGGCACCTAAGGCATTTTGAATCTGAATTGAGCGCTCTGGAGTAATGCTAATCATGCTACCGTCGCGAGGAGATTTAAAAGTTACTCCCTCATCTGTAATCTGGCGCATTTCACTCAAGCTAAAAACTTGAAAACCCCCTGAGTCAGTCAATATTGGCTGATCCCATGCCATGAAACTGTGTAATCCTCCAGCTTCTTGGATGATTTCTTCTCCTGGCTGCAAATGGAGATGATAAGTGTTTGCCAGAATCATTTGAGCCTGAGCAGCTTGTAACTGTTGGGGAATAATACCTTTAACCGTTGCCAAAGTACCCACAGGCATAAACCTAGGTGTTTCTACAATGCCATGAGGAGTATGAAATACCCCAGCCCGTGCCTTAGTATGATTACAGGTTGCCTGACATTCAAATGAAAATCCCACTATCTAAGATTGTTACTACATGATTACCACATACCAACAAAAGTTGTGGTGTTGACTGTTGACTGTTGACTGTTGACTGTTTCGGTGCGCGTACATGCGGCGTGACAAAGCGCCTTTGTCTTGCGCCGCAGCGCGTCCGCGCAGATCGTCGTCTTCGACGACTGGCAAGCCGAAGGCTTGCGCGCGGCGCGGGGTCGCACCGCTGTTGACTGTTCAAAAGTCTTCATCATCTAACTGTACATCTAAACCCGCCGAAAGAACCTCTGCCACCATAGCCTCTATTGTTTCAGCATCTAGATTCTTGGCAATTGCTTGGGGTTCAACTGTCCGAGAGATAGGAATCAAACGGAGTTGACGATTATCCTGAATCAGAGTAAAATTAGTCTCTGACTCCGTAGATTTACTTAAGCGGAGGTAATCAAAACTGTGAAGATTGATGTAAATTTTTTTATTAGCAATTAAAGTGGATTGATTATAATCACTAAAAATTTCTTGAATGAATCCTGACCCTTCACTAATTGCTTTACCGTCAATTATATGAACATAACGGACATGACATAAATCAGCTAACAAGCGTTTGATATCATCTTGGTTGATTACGATCCCTTCATCTACAATACAGGGGGCTGGTAAGGACTTCATGCCGTGATGTTTACTCATAAGAAGTATACTTGTGTTTTAAAATTATCTGGCTAAATATTTTCCTGTAAGAAATATGCCGTAAAAATAAAGTAGCTTATGAAACAATATTAGCCCAACATTCCCCATATATTTAATCAAATTTTAATTAAATATTTATTTGTGCCCAAAATCACAATTGACCATGTTCTCTCACGAATTATTGATGTAACTACTTCTTTAAGCAGTGCAGTAATGTTTTATACTATATTGCCGCTTCCTACGGAGTGGAGCAACAACTGGTCGCGTATTGCTCGCTGGTGTCCTTTGATTGGCTTATTTATTGGCTCAATCTTAGCTGTAATTGAAGTATTACTTAATTTTGCAGGATTTCCCCCTCTAACACGTAGTGCTTTTATAGTTACAGCCTGGGTCGCAATCACAGGGGGGTTACATTTAGACGGAGCAATGGATACTGCTGACGGTCTATCGGTTAGCGATCCTCAACGTCGTCTAGAGGTCATGAAAGACAGCCACACTGGAGCCTTTGGTGCGATCGCTGCGGTTATTATTTTGCTGCTTAAAACTGTAGCTTTAGGTGAAATATCTCTACCGATATGGTTCGTCTTACCAACAGTAGCAGGTTGGGCAAGATGGGGACAAGTATGGGCGATCGCTCGCTATGATTATCTCAGAGCAACGGGCAAAGGAGCATTTCATCGCCAAAACTTGCGTTCACCTCATGATGTATTACTGGGTCTAATTGTTTTGCTAGGTTTTATCGGCTTTTGGTTTAGCGTCAGTAGATTGCTCTGGTGGCAAATAGGTGTAATTCTCACAGCCAATATAGTAATTCCATTATTGACAGGATACTGGTTGAATCAAAAGCTAGGAGGACATACTGGTGATACTTATGGTGCGGTGGTGGAATGGAGTGAGGCTTTTATTTTAGGGTTTTTAACTGTTTTTTAAGAAGTATAGCAGTTGAAGCAAAGCTGATGACAGTAAAAAATTATCTCGCACAGAGACGCAAAGACGCAGAGAGATTTAGAGCTGTCCTAATCTATAATTCGATTGCTATAAAACTAACTTTGATAGTTTTCTATCGCCTTAGTTAATTCTGGGCAGTTAAATTAGTAATTAGACTAATAAACGAAGCATTATTATTAATCGTATATTGATTAGTGGCATAAGAGCGATTATCGTCAACATAGCTTAGTTGTCCCCTATTTTGGAGTACTATACCATCTGAAGAATTCTCATTAGGACCACCAACAACTAAACCAGGGATAATTATTCTTTTAGCGATCGCAAAAGGATGGTTGAGGTGCTTTACAGGATTGTCTCCGATACCCGTAACAAAGGTTTGATTGAAATGATTGCGACCCAGAAGGTAGTTTAGCTGATCTATGGCAGCGTTGAGGTAATCTTTATTTTGAGTGAACTGATATGCATAGAATAAAGTGATGCCTTCTTCAGCAGTGATGCGATTGGAATCCCAAATAAAATTGTCATTGGCGATATTATAAGGACTCTGGTTAACTTTCTCTAATGCCCTCTCAGCCCGTTGTCTAATTTTAGACTTGATTTGGTCAACAAACTCTTCCCTAGCAGGCTGTTGCTTTTGGGTTGCATAGTTGACTAAAGCTAGATTTGCAGGATGCTTCCAGTCGAATATGCTGTATTCTATTTGGTCTAAATGCTCGGCAAAATAGCTAGAGAAATCGTCTTTTCCTGTGGCAATATAGAGTTCTGCTGCTGCCCAAAGGCGATCATCAGTATCACTCAGCAGACTGGCTTCTGTATCTGATGCCGAAGCTAAATACTTTTGTGAACCAGAATCATCTCCCTCTACCCAATCAACCTTCATCTCAGGTTGAGTTTGCAGATATTGCCAAGCTGATTCGGCAGCTTCGAGATAGGTTTGGGCTAAGTCAGAATCAATCGATTGATAAATTCTACTAGCGATCGCCATTACTGCCGCCAATTTGGCAGTTTCGGGGGTGGAGATGCCATAAATATAGCGGGCTTGCAGATCTGCCCCAGGAGGAATAGCGATCGCCCATTGTTCGCCAGCAACCTTACGATACACCGCCCCATCAGCGCGCTGCATTTTTAGTAGCCAGTCTAAGCCAAACTTCATCTCATCCAAGAGATCGGAGATGCTATTATCACTTTCTGGAATTGCTAATTGACCGTCAGGAAATCGCTCAGGATACTGTTGA
>JBCCDL010000180.1:0-9103 GCA_039030815.1 Cyanobacteria bacterium P01_A01_bin.83
ACAAAGAATTTAGTTCTCAACTGTCGACAAGTATTCAACAAGACAAAGCAGGTGAAAAAGTTAGCTGGGAGGCTGCTAAAGAAAAACTAGGCTGGTAATGAAATATAAAATTGAAATTACGCCTTTAGCAATCAAATTACTAAGAAAAGTTAAAGATAAACGCGAACAACAAGGATTAAAAAAGAGAATCGAGAAACTAGCCTCAGAACCAGAAAAACAGGGAAAAGCATTGTCGGGAAAACTTAAAGGATATCGCAGTGTAAGAGCATTAGGGCAGCGTTATCGGATTGTTTATCGAGTAGAACGATCAACGATTACAGTAATTAATAATCGTTGGCGCGGGTATTCGTAAAGAAGGCGCAAGAAAAGATATTTACGCTATTTTAAACAAGTTTTTTAATGAGTAGTTTGAGAAAGGGCGATCGCCTAGCATAAGTCAACCACAACCTCTGTAGCATTTTTCTCTCTATCCCAAAATATAATCGGGTATTCCCCAAATTTTAATTTGTCTATCTGTACTGTAACTAGCAATAAACTCATAATCTTCACTGAGAGTGAGATATGCAATAGGTGCTTCATGTCCTGTTAATCTGCATAATTCTTGTTCTTTCACTAAGTCTCGCACCACAATTTCATACTTAGCCGTAGCGTAAATTAAAACTCGACCATTGTTGCTTAGAATACACGGACACGTTTCATCAGTAATGAAAATAATTTTGTCTGTTTGCAATTCCCAAGCACAAACTTTTCTTTCTTTTATCCCACAAGCAATTATTATTCCCACTTCCTCATATTCAAAAGTATCCAACAGAGTATTAATTCTTACTTCTGGATCTTCATTTGATAACTGAAATTCGATTCGCTCTAATTCTTGCATTTACTTACAATACCCAGCAATAAAACCCTTCGCGCCTCTGCGTCTTTGCGCGAGATTAAACCAACTCCAACTCTGGCAAAGCTTTGTGAATTGTCCCCAACCAGTCGATCAAATCCTGTAACTGCCTTTTAGGGTTTAAAACACCCAAACCGCGTACAACAACCTTTTTAGAGGCATAGACAAAGCGCGATCGCAGGTGCTTGGGTAAATTCTCGGCTAGTAAATTCCAGGCGGGTTCACTCATAGGGGTTTCTAGGACAAGATTTTGTTTGCCTTCGGGTTTGATGCGCGAAAAGCCGATCGCTTTGGCAATTTGTTTTAATTCCATTACCTGGATTAGCTGTTGCGTTGGGGAGGGGATAGTACCATAGCGGTCTTCCCACTCGGCAGCAATTTGTACCAGTTCTTTTTTGGAGGTGGCAGTAGCGATCGCCCGATAGGCATCCATTTTTTGTTCGGGGTCGGCTATATATTTCTCGGGGATAAAGGAGGTAAGTTTGAGATCTATTTGGGTATCTTCTACCTTGGGTATTTCCTGTCCTTGGATTTCATGAATCGATTCTTGCAACATCTCCATATATAGATCGAAGCCGATTTGGGTCATTTGTCCTGATTGTTCGGCACCGAGTAAGCTTCCTACACCACGTATTTCCATATCCCGCGTTGCTAATTGATAACCTGAACCTAGTTGGCTAAACTCTTGTAAAGCTCTTAGTCTTTTGCGTGCTTTATCTGATAAAGTCTGTTTGCTAGGGTAAAGTAGCCAAGCGTGTGCCTGAATACCCGATCGCCCAACTCTTCCCCGTAGCTGATAGAGTTGAGACAAGCCAAACTTTTGGGAATCTTCCACCACAATAGTATTGACCCGAGGGATATCTAAACCTGACTCGATGATGGTGGTGCATAGCAGTAAGTCTGCTTCGCCGTTACTAAAGGTAAGCATGGTAGATTCTAATTCCGATTCGGGCATTTGTCCATGGGCGATCGCAATTTTGATATTAGGAATCATTGCCCGTATTTGGGCGCTTACTTCTTCGATGCCTTCTACCCGAGGTACAACATAAAATACCTGTCCGCCGCGATCTAATTCGTTACGGATGGCGTTGCGAATTACTTCGGGGTTATAGGGAGAAAGGTGAGTTTTGATGGGACGACGGGATGGGGGAGGAGTGGTAATCAAGCTCATTTCCCGAATGCCAGATAAGGACATGTAGAGAGTGCGGGGAATAGGGGTAGCCGAAAGGGTAAGCACATCAACCTGAGATTTAAAGTCTTTGATTTTTTCTTTCTGGTTGACGCCAAAACGCTGTTCTTCATCTACTACCAGCATGCCTAAGTCTTTAAACTTGACATCCTTGTTTAATAGCTGTTGGGTGCCGACAACTATATCTAATTCTCCTGTGGCTAACCGCTGCATGATTTCTTTTTTCTCTGAAGGGGTGCGAAAACGGTTTAATAAGCCGACGTTAATCGGATAGGGGGCAAATCTTTCTTTGAGGGTATGATAATGCTGCTGTGTCAAGATAGTCGTTGGTGCGAGAAACGCCACCTGTTTATTAGCGGTGGTGATTACTTTGAAAATTCCTCTAATTGCCACTTCCGTCTTACCAAAACCTACATCACCACATACTAAACGATCCATCGGGCGATCGCTTTCTAAATCTATTTTAATTTCTTGGGTGGCTTTGAGTTGATCTGGGGTGGGTTGATAGGGAAAAGAATCTTCAAGTTCTTGTTGCCAGGGGTTATCTGGTGGATAGGCATAACCTTCTAGCTTAGAGCGTTTAGCGTAGAGTTTTAATAAATCTACCGCCAGCTTCTTAATATTTTTCTTAACTCTCGTCTTAGTTTTTGACCAAGACTGGGTTGCCATTTTATTTAATTCAGGAGGACGCTTTCCTGTTTGCCGAAACCTGGTTAACATATCCAAAGAATCGGCAGGAACTCTTAAGGTGCCATCGGCATATTTAACTACTAAGTATTCCCGATGAATTAAGGTTTCTAATTCAATAAACTTACCCAAACCATGGTGTTTATGCACCACATAATCACCAGGACGTAATTTATTGAGATCAACTTTTTTAGAAGTAGCCCGACGACGTTTACGAATATAGCTGGCAGTGGCTAAAGTTTGTTGTCCAAAGAATTCTTTATCTGTAACAATTACAATACGATAGGTGGGTAAAATAAAGCCTTCTAATTCTGCTAAACCAGAATATTTTAGGGCAACTGCGGTGCTTTGAACATGCGCCTTCTCAATTGCTCGAAAGTCTTGGGGATTAGGAATAAACTGTACTGGACAGTCATGTTCTTGTAATAGAGAAGCTGAACGGCTTGGCTGTGCCGAAACCAACCAGGCTTGATACTTCTCCAAAGTCATCCCGCTATATATCTCGCGCTTACCCCGCAGAATCGCAGCCAACTTAGCAAACTGATTAGGAGTAGTAGGAATAGGTCTTGCCTGCAAATTGTGTACGGACAGTTGCTCAGTATTAATAATATCTATTCGGGGTTTATCTTCGGCAATTTCTGATAAATAAATACATTCAAACTTGTTAGTTTTAGTAATGCAGTTAGTAAACTCAGCATGAATTTTGGGTAGACTGGGATCTAAACCTTGCCATTGCAATTGCGCCAATTCAATCCAGCGATAGCTGTGGGCATGACACTGTTCTAATTCATCAAAAGCAATTAAAGTATTGTCAGGCAAATAATCAATAATAGAAGCAGGTTTATCAAAAGCAATTCCCAAAAATCGGCGCATACCTTCAGGGGGATTACCCTCAAGTAAAGCTTCTAATTCTTGATCATCCAAAAAGCTTTCGATACTCTTACCAGTTTCTAAAATACTGTTAGCAATAATATTGCTAAAGGAGGTAGAAGTTAACAATAATTGTGGCAACTTATCTAAAGATCTTTGACTGCTGGGGTCAAACTCCTTAATCTGTTCCAACTCATCCCCAAACCAATCGAGCCTGACAGGTAATTCTGCCGAAACAGGGAAAATATCAACAATATCCCCTCTTCTACTCCATTGACCCTCTATTTCCACTAAGGATACTCGCTCATAACCCAACTTAACTAAAGATTCATCCAATTCCTGAGATGATAACTCCATTCCAGGCTGCAAGTTAAAACAATAATTAGCAAACACCTCTGGTGGGGGTAAATGAGGCTGCAAAGCTCTTTCCGTTGCAACAATAGCTATAGGTTTATCAGAATCATCTGTTGACTGTTGACTGTTGACTGTTGACTGTTGACTGATAACCGATAACTGTCCCCAAGTAATCTCTGATTCAGGGTCAAAAGGGTCATAAGGACTTGCTTCAGAAGTAGGATAGAAATTTACCGTCTGCCATCCCATCGCCTCCAATTGCGCTGCCCAACGCCCTGCTTCTTCCAAGGTAGGACAGACAACTAACAAATTCCGATCTTGGGCTTTTGCCAAACTAGAACTAACGATCCCCTTAGGTAAACGAGGAATCCCATTGAGTAACAAGGATTTGCCCTGATTTTGTTTATTGATTAATTCTTTGGTCAAGGGCGAACTTGCGATCGCTCGTACTACTGATGCAAAAGCCATGTTTTAAGTCAAGAGGAAAGAGGAACAAGGATTAAGGAGTACTTTATCCCTCTTAAAAAGATAGCGAATAACGGGGCGGATTAGTGCAAGTATATTAGGAATGTGGTGATGCTATAGATTGAGAAAGTAAGTCAAATAGCATAGATAAAGAGCGATCGCTATTATAATCTTTCATCTGTTCTTGATATTGATTACGATTATTGTAAACATTACTAATCGAATTTAATAACACTTCTTGGTTTAAATATTCTTCTAATATAACTTCTGCCCATCCCTTATTTTGAAATATTTTGGCATTTTCAATTTGGTCGCCACGACTTGCTTTTTTTGACAAAGGAATTAGAATCATTGGTTTTTTTAAGGCAAGAAATTCAAAAATAAAATTAGAACCAGCACGGGAAATTGCTAGATCACACAATGACATTAAGTCTGGTAGTTCATGGGAGATATATTCAAATTGCTTATAGCCCGAACTTTCTAAACTAGAATCTAAATTGTTTTTGCCACAAATATGGATAATTTGAAAGGTCTCCAATAAAACATCGAGCAAAGATCGTATTGTTTGATTAATATATTGAGAACCAAGACTGCCACCAGCTACTAAAATTACAGGTTTAGTAGAATTAAACTGACAAATAGCACGACCTCTTTCAGGGCTACCTTGTTTTAATTCTGGACGTACAATTGCCCCAATATATTTACCTTTGTTTGGAGGTAAGTAATTTAACGTATCGGCAAATGTAGTACAAATTTTTTGGGCAAAACGCATATTAATACGATTAGCTAATCCTGGAGTTAAATCTGATTCGTGAGAAATGACAAGTACATTGTTTAATCGACTACCTATTACAACAGGCACAGAAACAAAACCTCCCTTAGAAAAGACTAAATCTGGTTTTTCCTGACGAATCTTACAATAAGCCTGAAACGTACCTTTGATGACCCTAAAAATATCGATAAAATTTTGTAGATCGAAATATCTTCTTAGTTTTCCTGTAGAAATAGGAAAATATGTAACTTGAGGAATATTAGCTATTAATTCTCGTTCAATTCCTGCAAAAGAACCCATATAAATTACTTCCCATCCCGCTTCTATCAACATTGAAATCAAAGCTATATTCACCGTAATATGACCAGCAGAACCACCACCTGTTAGTAAAATTTTTTGAGTCAAGATCGGTAACTCCAATTTAAGTTAACTAGAAGACTAAGTTAACAGACTAAACAAATAAAAGTATATATTGCGATCGCTCTAACAAAGTAATGCAAAAGCCATATTCTGAAAGGACGAGAGATGAATTATGAAAGATGAGTCAAAGATCTTTTTAAAAAGATAGCAAATAACGGATCGAGTTAATGCAAGTATCTAAAGATAGGGTTATGCGATCGCCTTAAGGATGTAAACAATCAATTATTATTTGCTTTAAATGAGAGCTTGTAACTGCAACTTCAATATTTAAATATTGTTTAATAAATCTCGATAGCTTTCTCACAAATTGCCATTCTATGTTTAATAAACCTTCGCAATCCCAAAAATTTGCATTTTCCCAAACTTTCCGCTCAATCCAGGAATATATATCCCACATTGCAGCTTCTAAAATTATTAATTGTTCCTCTAAATTTAAAACGAGTAATCTATTTGAGAGAGAATTAATCATATCCATATATTGATTAGCCAAAACCAATAATGCTTTATCTGTTCGTAGATCACCATCTCTAAAGTCAAATAAAGTCTGTTTGGCTAAACTAGGTATTAAATCTAATTGTTGTCGAGGATCTAAAGCAAAAAAGCTGATTATGTTTTTTATATCATCAGTAGAATAGCATAAAAAATCTTCCAATACCTTTTGACTAATGTTTTGAGCTATCTGCCATTTTTGTGTTGTCGATTGAGCATACACATCTTCCCAATCAACAGTAATATCTTCATCAGCTAATAAACTGTTGATTAATGCCTGTTCGGAATGATTGTTCACTTTACCATCACTCTTTTAAACTAAAGAAAAAGACTAGGAGAAACTTTAAAATAAGCTCCTAATCTTTTAGCCTGTTCTTTACTAATAGCTCTTTTACCATTAACAATCGATGAAATTAATCCTTTAGAAGGGCTAATTACATTAACTAGATCGGCTTGTTTTGTACCACTAGACTCCAAAAGATGTTGTAATATTTCGTGTGGTGCAATATTGCTCCAATCGTTTAGATTATATACTTGTTCTTCGTAATCTTCAATTAACTTAACTAGTAAGCGAAACAAAGCTGTTTCTTCTAGGGTACGATTATCTTTTTTAGCAATTAAACTTTCAGTTACCGCTAAATATTCTTCATATTCGGCTTCTGTTTCAATAATTTTAGGAATAATTTGAATAGTGTCTAAAAGTCGTAGATAGGTTTTTTTATTTAAAGTAAAGGTCATTTTTCCATTTCTCCTTATCGTATTGAGAATGAGTCAAGAAATATTTAAAGTAAGCTACCTGTTCTGAATAGTCAATATCGAGAACAAGACGATATTTATTTCCTTTAATATTAAATACAGTAAAATTACCTACTGCTTCTGCATCTTGATAAACTTGTTGAACATCAATCAAATTTTGCCATTGAGCTTGTTTAATGGTTTTGCAAAAGACTTGAATAGTTTTGGTTACATCAGGGTATTTAGAAGCAGCTTGCTTAAGCTTACCTGCTGAAATTAAGTGCATATTGTTTTCAAAATGAAAACTTATATACATGTTGGCAAATTGAGAACTAAATGTCAATGTTAGTAAAATGGAAAAAAAAGCGATGCCTGCGGCTAGCTGAGTCCTTCGGACTTGCTCCGCAACCGCAATCGCTCTAACAAAGTAATGCAAAAGCCACATTCTCAAAGGATGAGAGATGAAAAGATAGCAAATAACAGATCGAGTTAATGCAAGTATCTAAAGATAGGGTTATGCGATCGCCATAAAACAATTAAAGAAATAAACTGGGATATAGATCACAATTACTTATTAGCAAATATCTTGTCTGTCCTAATCTAACTTTGTACGGCTATAGTACTATCTATGTTATTGATCACGATAGAGATGAACTTAGATGACATCATAACTACGTCGGTTCAATCTGCTCAAGTTGTTGATTAACGGTAAGCTATGAAAACGATATCTAAGTATTGGAATTTGGTTAGGCTTGATAGCGCGGGAAAAGTGCAAACCACCGAGATTAGTCAGGCGAAGCAGTTTATTATTCAGCAATTTGCTAGCTTAATTGAATCGGAAACGGTAACTGATAAATTAGTTCAACAAGATTTAGTTGCCCATAGAAATAGTCACAATGAGCATAACGAAAATAGTATTATTGCCGACAGATGCTTACGCTGCTTTATTTCCCACCAGATAAAACAAGCCTGTATTCAATTAGATATGCAGTTTGGTCGAGAACATGGTTTTAGCCGCCACGATCTTTATATTTACACCCTTAACGATACCTTAGATAATTTTCGGAATTTAGGGACAGGTAACATAGCAAATACAAGCCAATATAAATCTTTGGCAGTGGAGATTCTGGAAACCTTTGACCCCCAGAAAGCGAATTTATCCACATGGACGACGCGCTTTGTCAAGCAAAATAGGGAACTACAGCGTTTTTTGTTAGAACAAGGCGTTTATCTAATTAGTAACTGGGCAATTCTCAACGATACTAATACTAAGCAAGTTGCTCGGATACTCTCCCAGTTCCATAATTTGACCCCAAATGAAATTAAGCAAGCCCGTATCTTATTAACTAGTTATCACAATATCTATCGCCGCGATCGCCTAAAAAATCGCCAGAGTAAGGGGGGAAAGTGTCAAACTCCTAGTAATGAACAGTTAGAGAGAATTGCTAAGTTAATTAATCAAGAGACAGGTTTGTCAAACTCCTCAGAACAAACCTTATCTCAACTGGAACAATTAGCTAGTCTACTGCGAGAATATCGCATCCATGTGCGAGGCGGCAAAATTAAACAGGAATCTCTAGATAATCAGGGGATTAACAGCGCAGTGATTCAGGCGGATCTCGAAGAGAATCAAGATGAAGGTGTAGATACTGGTGGCTTTTTAAAATCTTATCAACAGCAATTTCAACAGAGCTTAGATCGAGCGATCGCTACTATCATTACCCATCATCTGAGTAAGTTTAAAGGTAAAAAAGCGGCAAAAGCACCCCAGTTTATCAAAGCTTTGAAGTTGTTTCACTGTCAAGGAGAATCAATGAGTGCGATTGCACCTCAAGTAGAGTTACAGGCGCAATATCAGGTAACTAGATTACTTAAGCTCAAGGAATTGCGAGTCGATATTCGCCATCAGATGTTGCAACTAATGCAGGATTGGACAATGGCACAGGCAAAGTTAGCCGATTTGGATTCACTCAAGCAAAGAGAGCAAGAGATTGAATTAGCTTTGGCAGAGCAAATAGATCTGGTACTGGATGAAGCCCAAAAAGAAGTAAGCCTCGCTGATAGTACTCAAAGTATATTAGCCAAAAAGATTTGCGCCTATTTAGATCTTTTACCTTAGCCTCATCCAAAATATTAATCTAAAAAACAGCAGATTCATCTATCTGCTATAAGCTGTGTTCATCCGTGGACGTTATTTAAATCATTCCCAAAATAACAATCCAACCCACTG
>JBCCDL010000181.1:0-9069 GCA_039030815.1 Cyanobacteria bacterium P01_A01_bin.83
ATCACTGAAATAACCAGAGTATAAAAATATTTTCTTTGAAACTACCATAGTACGAGCATCAAAAAATTTACATTATGTAAAAATAGGATTATTCTGTAGCTAATTTTACATTTTTCTGGAATTACTACCAAGTACTATCAATTGAAATAAATATATATTTGCAAATTAAATATAACTGTCATGGGATATGAATCTCGCGCGCAAGCAATCTATCAAATAACTGACCGTGAACCAATTCCAGTTGGTCCTCCAGGGCGGTTAGAAGACCTCTGGGCAGCAGACGTTTTTAGTCTCAGCAAGATGAAGCAGTGTTTGCCCAAAGCAGTTTTTAAGTCTCTCAAAAAAACCATTGAAACAGGTGAAGTACTTGATGTATCGATCGCCGATACCGTAGCCTCAGCCATGAAAGACTGGGCAATATCTAAAGGTGCATCTTACTATGCTCACGTTTTTTATCCCATGACCAACGCCACAGCAGAAAAGCATGATGGTTTTATTTCAACTCAAAGCGACGGCAGTGCGATCGCTGAATTTGCGGGTAAGTTGCTAGTACAGGGGGAACCTGATGGTTCTTCTTTTCCTAACGGCGGTATTCGTTCGACCTTTGAAGCTAGAGGCTATACAGCCTGGGATGTGACTAGCCCCGCTTATTTGATGGAAACAGACAACGGAGTAACACTTTGTATCCCCACCGTATTTGTTTCCTGGACGGGAGAGGCATTAGATAAGAAAACTCCTTTGTTGCGCTCTATTTCAGCTATGAATAAGGCGGCTAATCGAGTTTTAAAACTACTGGGATATACGGATATTGCTCCTGTCAATTCTAGCTGTGGTGCTGAACAAGAGTACTTTTTAGTTGATGCTCACTTTGCCAACAGTCGTCCCGATTTATTATTGGCTGGGAGAACCTTATTTGGTAAGCCTCCTGCTAAAGGTCAGCAGTTTGACGATCATTACTTCGGTGCGATTCCTGAGCGAGTTCAGGTCTTTATGCAGGATGTCGAGAAGAAAATGTATCGCTTGGGCATTCCAGCCAAGACTAGACATAATGAGGTAGCTCCTGGTCAATTTGAAATTGCCCCGATTTTTGAGGCTGCTAACGTTGCTTCTGACCATCAGCAGTTAATCATGACTTTATTACGTCAAACTGCGAAAAAACACGGTTTTGTCTGTTTACTCCATGAAAAACCATTTGCAGGAATTAATGGCTCTGGTAAGCACGTAAACTGGTCTGTGGGTAATGCGACTCAAGGTAATCTACTCGACCCAGGTGATTCACCTCATGAAAACTTGCAGTTCTTAGCTTTCTGCGCTGCGGTAATTCGAGGAGTACACAAGTATGGACCCTTGATGCGAGCCGTAATTGCTAACGCTAGCAACGATCATCGCTTGGGTGCCAATGAAGCTCCTCCTGCAATTATGTCGGTGTACTTGGGTTCTCAGTTAGAAGAGCTATTTAACCAGATAGCTGGGGGCGAACTTAGCGATCGCTATAGTCATAAAGGAAAAATGGAGTTTGGGGTCAACACTTTACCTCCCTTGTCCAAAGATGCAGGCGATCGCAATCGGACTTCTCCTTTTGCTTTTACTGGTAATCGTTTTGAATTTCGCGCAGTGGGTTCTAGTCAGTCTGTTTCTGGTCCCTTGATTGCTTTGAACACCATGTTGGCAGATTCTTTAACTTTTGTTGGCGATCTGCTAGAAACGGAAACTAGCAAAGGTACAGATTTGCAAAGTGCTGTAGTTTCTGCGGTTAAAGAAGTGATGCAAAAACACGGGGCAGTGATTTTTGGTGGCGATGGTTATTCTGAAGCATGGCATAAGATGGCTGTTGAGGAGAGAGGCTTAGCTAATTTACCGACTACTGCCGATGCTCTTCCTGTTTTAAAACAGAAAGATATTGAGGAACTGTTTACTAGAACAGAGGTTCTTTCAGCTACAGAATTAGAAAGCCGTTTTGAGGTCTATTCTGAGCAGTATATTCTCTCGATTGAGGTTGAAGCCAAATTAGTAATTGATATAGCAAAGACAACAATTTATCCCGCAGCCATGCGTCATTTAGCAGATATTGCCGCTACAGTTGCTGGCTTAGAAGAGATGGGTATTGATCTTGATAAAGACAATATTAAGACAGTTGCCGAGTTGACTAACTCCATGATGTCTAAAGTATCCAAGCTTAATTCGGCATTAGAGAAGGAAGATTTTGGCAGTGTTGAAGAACATATGAAATACTCTGCTGACAATCTGCGTTCGTTGATGGATGACGTTAGAGCTGATGTTGATGCTCTAGAGGCAGAAGTTGCTGATGACCTGTGGCCCCTACCTACTTATCAAGAGATGCTGTTTATTAAATAACTTTTGATAGCTTTCTAGCATTTCAGTTTTATATTGTTGAATTAAGAGTCACTGCTAAAGTGGCTCTTTTTTTTTGCTTATCTGGTTGATTAAAAAAGTCAAATTTTTATTAAGAAGCGTAATGAAATAGCGCCAGATTGATTGAGAATGATGGATTTTCTGATCCAGTTCCCAATACCCAACGGTGCGCCCTCACGGGGTTTATATTGCCTGAGGGCTCCTCACAAAGGGTTTACCCGCATGTCGTTAATACTGGACGTTTGCACCTGATGGCGAACGGTGCTTCGCGTCTGTGGATCGTACATGCGAGCAAGCCCTTTGTTCCATTTCCGCCGTCCGTCTTGAGGTTCCCTCAAGCTGACGACATTTGATTGAAGCTAAGAGCTAAGAGCTAAGAGCTAGGGCGAAGCCCTCTATCTTTTGTTTACAAACAGGTTCTCATTTTTTTTAGCTCTCTGCTTTTATTGGATAGAGATTGCTTTATCTACCATAATAAATAATCCAATAGTTGCTCTGAATTCCATTCCCTGAGTATGATATTTGCAGTTTGAATAACTTGAGTCACAGTAGTTTAAATTGTAGTTTAAATTACCGAAAAAACTACTTAATGAAATTAAGCTCTATTGAAGAGTAACTAACCTCAAATCTCACTTTAGGACTATGATTTTGTTTAAAACAATCAAGTTAGCAATACTCTTACAGAGAAGATTAAATTAATTTTCATAGTTCTTTCTTTTAATTTCAGAGTAGTTTGATGAATAACTTAAAATTTCTTTGAGTTATTCATGTAAATTAAAATTGTTTAATAATACGACACAAAAGTATTTAAGACGATTCTATAACTATCGCTGCTTCAAGCATTTACCTGTAAGGGATGTAGGGTTAGCTTGTGTTATGTAAATTGCTCTAAACTATATTTTTAGTCAAAAATATTGTATCTTTTTTGTAAAGGAGAGCATAAAATGAAAGTAAGCAAAGAATATATAAATTTCAACACTTAATATCTACAAATTCCTGTCTTTTCGATTTACCGCAGAATTAAGTTAAATAACTATTCACCACTGTTAACTATATTCATAGTATTTACACAGATAAATAGTTATCCATTATACAGTTTTATGGTAAAAAAAACTGTGCTTACAAATACGGCAAAAAAAGAAAAAAAATCACAAACTGGATAGAATTAAGTTTGCCATATGATGACAAGCTAGCTATATTTTTTGATCTAACATCGAAATTTTAATAAATTTCGGACTTTCAGAAATTAAAAAAACACTCGAACGTAGAAATATTGTTATGAATAATGGGACACAAGTGAACAACTTGCTTCCGAGACCTTTAAGAATGGTCTTTAAATCATTTTCGCCTAGCTGGTTTATTTGTATTCCTCTGGCGGCAATGATCGTTGTAGTTTGGAATACTGCCGCTACAGCTCAAGGTCTAGACGCCCCTGCTAATGTAGATGAATTAAGAGTTGTCTTAGATTCTATTTTTCTATTATTTTGCTCCGTCCTCGTCATCTTCATGAACGCTGGATTCGGAATGCTCGAAGCAGGTTTCTGCCGCCAAAAAAATGCCGTTAACATTCTGGCTAAAAACTTAATTGTTTTTGGAATTGCTACCCTAGCATATTGGGCTGTTGGTTATGCCTTAATGTATGGAGAAGGTAATCCATTTATTGGTTTAAGCGGATTTTTCTTCAGTGGTGATGCGGCGGCATATGGCGATGATCCCTATCCCGCAGCAGTACCTCCTGCCATCAGCTTCTTATTTCAAGTAGCTTTTGCTGCCACTGCGGCAACTATCGTATCTGGGGCGGTTGCTGAAAGGATTAAGTTTGGTGCTTTCCTTATTTTTAGTACTTTGTTAGTAGCTATTTCCTACGCTATTACTGGTCACTGGGTTTGGGATGGTGGCTGGCTATCAGAAATGGGCTTTTCTGATTTTGCTGGTTCGACAGTGGTTCACTCCGTTGGTGGTTGGGCAGCTTTGGTTGGCGCAGCAATTTTAGGACCGAGAATCGGTAAATATCAAAATGGTAGGATTAGTGCAATTCCTGGACATAACATGGGATTCGCTACTTTGGGCTGTTTAATTCTTTGGATTGGCTGGTTTGGATTCAATCCTGGTTCAGAACTAGCTGCTACAGCAAACGTTCCTTATATAGCGGTAACTACTAACCTAGCAGCAGCAGCAGGTGGAGTAGCTGCTACCTTTACTTCCTGGTTGAAAGATGGCAAGCCTGACTTGTCCATGATTATCAATGGTATTCTGGCTGGTCTAGTAGGTATAACCGCTGGTTGTGCTGATGTGAGCTATTTATCTGCGGTAATTATTGGTTTGATTGCAGGTGTTATTGTTGTTTTCTCTGTCGCATTTTTCGACAGCATCAAAATTGACGACCCTGTAGGGGCGACTTCCGTTCACTTAGTTTGTGGTATCTGGGGAACTCTGGCAGTCGGAATTTTTGGGACAGGTAACTTTGTTACTCAACTAATTGGTGTTGTAGCTATTGGGGCATTTACCGTAATCTTTAGTGCCATTGTCTGGTCAATCCTTAAGTTCACTATTGGGATTCGTGTTGAAGAAGACGAAGAAAGACGTGGTCTGGATATCAGCGAACATGGTATGGAAGCATACAGCGGATTTGTTAAAGAAGCTGATGTGCTTGCTGCTGGTGGTTCAGGAATTCCTATTGGCATGAACCCCACTGAAAGTTCTGAGTTTTAATTTTACTTGATTTGAGTGAGTTAACCCTACTACGGAGATGACTCACCGCCGATTAATTTTAGTTGAATACCAAATTTAATACCATTGCGTAGCAACCATAATTCATTATGCTAATTGCAGTCATGAATTAGCCAGCGCAATGGTTTTTTTGGTGAAGCTAATTGACATTTATCATTTAACATTTATCATTTAGTCTTTGTTAGGAATTCAAATTCCCATCCCGATAAAGGTTGTATTAGTTAATGCTCAATGCTCAATGCTCAATGCTCAATGCTCAATGCTCAATGCTCAATGCTTAATGCTTAATGTTTTAAGACTTTTTCCAAAGCATCCAACAACAACAAGACATTTTCAGGACGACTGTTATAACCCATTAAACCAATCCGCCAAACTTTTCCGCCAAGTTCACCCAAACCACCCGCAATTTCAATATTGTATTCCGTAAGCAGTTTTTTAGCGATCGCTTTACCATCAACACCATCGGGTATTCTGACTGTAGTTAAGGTCGGCAGACGCAATTTTTGATCGACATGACAGGTTAAGCCAAGTTCGGCTAAACCAGACCACAGCATTTCGGCATTGCGTCGATGACGTTGCCAACGCTGTTCTAATCCTTCTTCGGCAACAATGCGTAAAGACTCCCTTAAGCCGTAGTTAGTATTAATTGGTGCAGTGTGGTGATAAACTCGCTGTTCGCCCCAGTATTTAGCTAATAGAGACATATCTAGATACCAGTTGGTCACGGGTTTAGCACGGTTGTTCATTTTGGCAACCGCCCGACTACTCATAGTAAAAGGAGATGCCCCAGGAGGACAGCCCAATCCCTTCTGACTACAGCTATACGCCAAATCAATTCCCCACTCATCAATATAAAGGGGAACCCCACCGAGACTCGTAACCGTATCTACTAGTAACAAACAATCGTGTTTACGGCACAAATCGGCAACTCCTTCTAAGGGCTGACAGGCGCCTGTAGAAGTCTCTGCATGAACCAAAGCTAGAATTGCTGGTTTATGGGTTTCCAAATTAGTTTTGATTTCTTCGAGAGAGAAAACCTGACCCCACGGTTTAGTCATGGTACGCACATCACCACCATAACGCCCTGCCATATCTACTAAACGATTGCCAAAATAGCCTTTTACTCCTACTAAAACTACGTCTCCTGGCTCAACCGTGTTTGCCAGAGTCGCTTCCATCGCTGCTGTACCAGTACCAGCCACAGCGATAGTTAGCTCATTTTCAGTTTGCCAAGCATAACGCAGCAGATCTCGAATCTCGTCCATCAATGCTAAATAGGTTGGGTCTAAATGTCCTACAGGACTAACGCTAGTAGCAGCCAAAACCCTAGGATTGACGTTAGCTGGTCCAGGTCCCAGTAATAAACGTGGAGGCATATCAAGCTGTTTGGTTTCGATGCGATAGCGATCGCTTATTCCTATAGTTGCAACCATATCATTAATCTCTAAACTAGTTTATTTTTCCTTATCACAGCCTAGTTTACCAACGAGCAATGAACTCCGTTAACTAAATTACTATTGTTGCTTTTAACTTCTCAACTGATTATGTAACAAGTGAAGCAATATTGTTTTGCATCTAAAGTCAACTAATTTAAATTGACAGTCTCTAGCTCATGCACTCTCCTACAGTGTAAATCCTCTCAAAAAAAGAAAAAAATTTAACTTATGAGCTTTTATAAAGTAAGACACAAGCGAAAATATTTATTTATTCCCTTTGAAACAAATAACACAAGGATTGCCAGTTGATATTATTTTGCAATTTTGCTCATTTATTGCATTCTTAATTTGTTGCTCATCAAGATTATATCCAGCTACAATTTTGTAGGTTGAATCAGGGTTTGGAGGACCTGCTTCGTCAACATTTTGATATTTTAATAAATATGATATTTTTCAAGATAACGGTACATTTCTTGATAAATAGTATTAGTATCTTGAGCTAATTCATTAGGTAAAGAAGGAAGTGGTTTTTTAAAGTCTGAAATAGTATTCGGTACTGCACCTAGCTTTAGCTTATTGTAATAAGGAGCGATAATTTCCTTCAAAAAGGATTCTGGTGTATGAAACCAGATTAAAGCATAGGTTTTACTCCCGTCATGATTAGGATAATTGTACTAGCAACACTAGTACAATGACCATGCTCCCCGTCAGGAATTACGTCTTCTGATAATCCTGTAAGACTTCTTAAGAGACGGCTTTTTCCTTGTCTGGCATTAGCAACAACACGGTCCTTGAGCAAACTCGAACCAGGAGCATAAGGAATTTTCGCAATCAGACGACGTTCGCCGACGTAACTCAGCACATGTCTTAATCCTTGAGATGTTTACGTGGGTTACGTTTGCCATTACCACAGTTGAGAATATTGAGAAAATCGCCAATACAACCAGCCGCCGCAGTACCCAATTGATCAGAAAAATCATCAGTTGCTTTTTTTGATTTTTTTTACTAAGTTTTCGTTTGTACTCCATGGGAAATCTTAATACCTCACAAATACTGTTGGCAGTAATTAAAATGGCTTCGGGCAATTCAGAAGATGGTAATTAGTTAGAAGGAAAGAAGACGGAGATCAGCTTTACTAGTGTGCCATTGCCAATGCTTAGATAGTTAAACTTGAGCCTTACCTCATGCTTTAACCCATTGACAAACCAATTTACCCTCTACTGTTAACCAGCGAGCTTCTAAGTGCCGTTTAGCAGGGATAACAGGCTGCTGATTAATCGATTTTTTAGTAGTTTGAGCTTTTGTTTCTGTTGAAATCATGGTACTTCTCCTAAATTGAATGTATCTGTATATACTTCTGAATCAACAAAGGTATGCATTATTTATGCTTTTCGTCACTCAGCTTTCTGAAATTTGGAAAGAGAATCAGGACTAGAGAAAAAATAAGCAACATATGGAGATTGCACTTTAATCAACTTCGTGGCAAATATTTAACTTGAGTTTAGTGACTAAAGTTGCGATAAAATACAAATCGCTTGCACACTTTGAGCCAGGGCATTATGGGTAACACATTCGGACATCTTTTTCGCATTACAACTTATGGTGAATCTCACGGTGGAGGTGTCGGTGTGGTTATTGATGGCTGTCCACCACAGCTAGAAATTAGCGAAGCGGAAATTCAGGTGGATTTGGATCGTCGTCGACCTGGACAAAGTAAGATTACTACCCCCAGAAAAGAGAGTGACACCTGTGAGATTATGTCTGGGGTATTTCAAGGCAAAACCACAGGCACTCCAATTTCGATTTTAGTGCGGAATAAGGACGCGCGATCGCAAGATTATGATGAAATGGCGCTTAAATACCGTCCTTCCCATGCTGATGCTACTTATGATGCTAAGTATGGTTTTCGTAATTATCAGGGTGGTGGCAGATCTTCGGCTAGAGAAACTATTGGTCGTGTGGCAGCAGGTGCGATCGCTAAAAAGATTCTCAGGCAGGTAGCAGGAGTGGAAATTGTTGGTTACGTTAAGCGCATTAAAAATATTGAAGCCGAGGTGGACTTTAATACCGTTACTTTAGAACAGGTAGAAAGTAACATTGTTCGTTGTCCCAATGCTGAGTGTGCTGAAACTATGATCGAACGCATCGAATTGGCACGCAGAGAACAGGACTCTTTAGGCGGGGTAGTCGAATGTGTTGCTCGTCATGTGCCTAGAGGTTTGGGCGATCCTGTGTTTGACAAGTTGGAAGCTGAGTTAGCCAAAGGAGTGATGTCTTTGCCCGCCACTAAAGGTTTTGAAATTGGTTCTGGGTTCGCAGGTACTACCATGACAGGAAGCGAACACAACGATGAGTATTATATTGACGAGTATGGTGAGACTCGTACCGTTTCTAACCGTTCAGGAGGAGTTCAAGGTGGTATCTCCAACGGCGAGAATATTGTGATTCGGGTGGCGTTTAAGCCGACAGCAACTATTGGTAAAGCTCAGAAAACAGTTACTAAAGGTGGAGAAGAGACGGTACTTGCAGC
>JBCCDL010000182.1:0-9046 GCA_039030815.1 Cyanobacteria bacterium P01_A01_bin.83
ACTGGCAATAAAAATAGCCTAAGATTTAAACTTTTTTTTAAACCTTAGACTAAAAATATTATTGTCTTGAATTACAAAACTAAATGCTTGAAAGTGGGCTGTAAAACTAGAATGTGAAAGTTGTTCTTATTACACCTATAACTATTGCATCTTCATCTTCACCATCAGGATCGATCAGTACATAAGTACCAGGTGTAACCGTAATATTGTCGTTAACAGGGAACTTGTAAATACCCTCAACCAAAAGGGGAGTCTCGTCATCTTCCCCAAGAGGACCATCATTCTCAACTACTTTAGGCAAAACACCAGCACCAACGGAAAGAGCAGAACCCTCTCTAAACAAGTCTAAGTAAGAAACACTACCAAAAACTGTATAAATAGTAGCATCGTCATCATCGTCTTCTTCGGGATTGGCGAAAGAAACAGCACCGTTGAGACTAAAGTTGAATCTACCTACGTCCAAGGTACTGGATAAACCAACCTGATCGGCAGAAGTAGCAACATCGCCAAAGGGCGCTGCTGCCAACTCAGAACCAGTACTACCAGTAAGGTTTACGTCGTCCCCATTTTGGAAAGTACGGAGGTAAACTACACCAACCTCCAAATTGTCAGTAGGTGCATATTCAATCTGAGCCCCAGTTGTAAAGGAACCGTCAAAAATCCCCTCACCTTCCTGTGGGTCATTACTTTCTCCATCCTCGGTCAAGTAAAGGGCACTCACGGTGAACTTTTCATCCAAAAAGTTAACGCTAGCACCAACACCAGAACCTTCAGAACCTCCAGCACGATATATGATCGGGTTGCGACGGCTGAAGCGAGATAGGGCACCATTTCCACTAGAAGCCAGTACAGGGTTGTGGACATCAAAGATGTTATTAATATCTAAACCTTCAGTACCAGCGTAGAGGGTAACTCTGTCATCGAATAGACGAGTGCGATAATAAAGGTCGTTAATCTCGAAGTCATTGTCATTATTGGCATCAAAACCAAGACGAGCCGAATCAAGACCAATACCGGTACTGCCATCTCCATCTGTATCTTCAATTTCTTCGTCAAACTCAGTAACATTAGCCGCTTCAAGCCTAGTTCTTAAACGGTCTTTACCTGTGAAACTAGAATCAAAGTTTAAACGAACACGATCACTAAAGGTAGTCTCGGTAGGATCATCTATATCAAAAACATCACTAAAGGTGTCAGCTAGAGCAAAGATAACTTCACCATTAAGTTTGGTAGTTGTGGAGAACTGATTATCTTCTAAAACTGCGGCACGGCTTTCCAATTCATCAACTCTACCGCCAACAGTAGCTAACTCAGCCTCAAATTCTTGCACCAGACGATTTATAGTATCAAGATCTTCTTGACCAACAGAACCTTGAGAAGCGATTAAACGTTCAATTTGATTTAGACAAGAGTTTAAACCCGCTGCAAATTCGTAACGAGTCAACGCTTGATTACCACGGTAAGTTTGATTAGGGAAACCAGCAATACATCCGTAACGGTCAACTAAGCTTCTGAGAGCTTCATAAGCCCAATCTGTAGGGGAGACATCTCTTAGTTGATTAACGTTAGTTACCTGAGATTGGGAATTGTCTTGCCCCATCTGACGGTAATTGTTGATTTGCTCAAGAGTTTGGTCAACACCTGCTCCCTCAGAGGAAAGTGACTCAGCACCAGCACTGTTAGCTGTAAATAAAGATGCTGCAAAGACAACAGGAGCAACTTTTAAAGTTTGCCAAAATAATCTATTCATATTAAAAATCCTCAACACACCTAATAAGATAATCTACTTACATAAACCTGTAGCAGTAACTACAATTACAACCTAGTTTTAACTCCAATCTAAAATATATGAGCCAATTTTTTTACTGGCATGGTTAGTAATTTAGGTCACTGACATTATTAATATATAGCGTCTAATGCGAATTGAAAAACTTTGAAATACCTTAATCAACAAATTTTCTAATTGCGCTACTCACATAGCTAAGGAATTTCAAACCTTATTGTTCTTCTTAAAGCTAAAAGCTAAAAGTTAAAAACTGGTAAATTAGAACCAAGCTAATTCACATATAGACGTATATAAATAGAATTATAGCGAAACAACTTCATGGCGTAATTAAGACATTATAAATATGAGGTTAATTTTACAGTTTTCGATTATTGTCATTCACATCTGCAAATGATAGTTCTAATTTCTTTTACCTGTAACTATATAAGTAACCCTTTGACTAATATTAGTAGCATGGTCAGCCATTCTTTCTAGATGACGAATAATTAAACCCAAAAGTAAAATTGGCTCAACTACTCCTGGAATATCCTGTTGATAAGCGATCGCCTCATATAAACGTTCATAGGCATCATCTACAATATCGTCATATTCCTTGACTCTAGCTCCCGCACTCGAATCCAAATCAGCCAAGGCTACTAGGCTAGTAGCCAGCATTAACTGGGCATGTTCGGACATTTCGGCAATTTCTGGTAAGAGGTCATGAGAGGGGTATTTCATTAATTTTATCGCCATTTCAGTTAGATCTTGAGCGCAGTCGCCAATTCTTTCAAGATCCCGTACCAGCTGCATAAAAGCACTAAGCATCCTCAGATCCTGAGCGACAGGGGCTTGAAGCGTCATTAAAGTCGCACAGTCTAATTCAATCTGACGATAATAAATATCGATTTGCTTTTCAATTAATGTAAGTTGCTTGATGGCATTAAGATCTCCTTCAAACAAAGATTGATGGCTCAGGCGAAAAGACTGTTCAACAAGAGTACCCATCCTCATAACTTCTTGCTGTACTCGCCGCAGAGAACGCTCTAAGTGATTTACTTCCTGGCTATTTGCTTTGGGGGATAAAGTCACTGACTCTAGTATTTAAAATGATTGAGTATAAATTGAAATACGTCTTCTATTCTTAGCAAAAAAGCTTAAATTTTGCTGTAAAAATGTGTTCAGTTTGACTGAATTAAGGTAAAAATTTACTTTTTATCCGTTGGTAAAATAATTTCTAACCAGGCACCACCAATTTCAGGATGGTTTTTAGCTGAAATTACACCACCATGGGCTTGAATAATTTGCTCAACAATAGCTAATCCTAAGCCACTACCTCCTGCCTTCACGGATTGATTCTGCTGTTCTCGTAAGCGGGACTTATCTCCTCGATAAAGTCGCTCGAAAATATGGGGTAAATCTGAAGCGTTAAATCCCAGACCAGAATCAATTACGTCAATCTTGATGCGATTGGTATCTGATGTAGTTGCACAATCAAGGGCTGATACTTGAACTAAAATTTCTTTTTGCGCAGGATTATGCTTGATAGCGTTGTCCAGCAGGTTGAGGAAAACTTGAATTAGTCTAGCTTTATCCCCAGCAATGATGATGTTGCGATCGCCCCTGTAGGATAAACTGACATCTTTTTTATGGGCAATGGGTTCGAGAGTTTGCCAGACAGACTGGATCAGGTTGTAAAGCCGAATATTTTCATACTTCAAAGCCCGATTGGGAGCATCTAACTGCGATAAATCTAGCCATTCCTGCACCAAATCGATCAGGCGGTTGGTTTCGATCAGCATTTGCTCGACCCACCGTCGTTCAGGGTTTTGTAACCGCCGTAGTAAATTTTCTGCTACCAGGGATATGGAAGTTAAGGGAGTCCGCAGTTCATGGGTTAAATCGGAGAAAGTGCGATCGCGGGATTGAGATAGTTCCACTAACGGCTGGCGATTTTCAATAAAAACCCCTACCTGCTGATTCGATAAAGGAAACCCGTAACCTTTAAGGGCGATCGATTCCACTATTTTTTGTAACGGCTGCTCAGAACTCGGACTATAATTGGGATCTTGTGGTAAAACATAGCGAGTAAAATAAAAGATCCATTCTTTATTGTGGCAACGCTGAGATCTACGGGTTTCTTCGATCAATAGATCTAAGTCATAGGAGCGAACTAACTCCAATAATAAGCGAACTCTCAGCGATCGCCGAGAATCGATTCGCAGTAGCTCTTTGGCAGTTAAGTTACAGCCGAGGAGTTGATTTTCTGCATCAACTTGTAAGTAGCCTATGGGAGCCTGCTCAATTAAATCCTGCCAAGCTTGCTTGTCTCTTTCGAGCTGTTTGCGCTGGCGGTCTAGATCGCTCAGCTCCCGCCGAATTAGAGATTGTAAAGGTAAAGATATTTCACCATCTTCAGCTCTAGAAAAAGAACGAAGAGTATTTTTTAGTTGCCGTTTATAGCGGTATTGTTGCAGGACATAAATTCCCAGACCAACTGCGAGTCCCATCAGAAAGTTTAGAGCTGTCATGGGTTAGTTTTAATTAATTCTGAGCTAACTTTAACAAAAGCGCTCTCTTGAGCAGCAGACTTCTTGCTCTCAATTATCAAATTGAGGCTGAATTCAATTTGCTCAATCTTATAAAACTATTAAAACTAGGTTAAGTCTTAGGTCATCAAATTATCGCTTTTTATAAGCAATAATATAACTTAACCAAACCGATAGCCAAAGCCTCGAACAGTAATCAGATACTCGGGTTGACTAGGCTCTTCTTCCAGTTTTTCTCGTAACCATCTGATGTGAACATCTACAGTCTTAGTATCCCCTAAAAAGTCAGCTCCCCACACCTGTTCAATTAGCTGTTCTCGTGACCAAACACGACGAGGATAGCTCATAAAAAGTTCTAACAAACGAAATTCCTTGGGAGATAAATTAACCTCTATACCCCGCACCGTCACTCGGCATTCTTCAGGAAAAAGATTTATGTCACGATACTTCTGAACCGAACTGGGGGTAGAATTGCTGTATCTTTGACGACGTAACAAAGCACGGCAGCGAGCTATTAGTTCTCGCATACTGAAGGGCTTGGTGAGATAGTCATCTGCACCAACTTCTAGACCTAATACTCGATCAGTTTCACTGCTTTTGGCGCTAACAACCAGGATTGGGGTAATGTCTCCTTGATAACGCAACGCTCGACAAATATCCAACCCGTTAACTTCTGGAAGCATCAAATCCAAAATAATCAGGTCTGGAGTCAACTTGTTGCGGCTAAAATCTGGGCTTTGCAGTAGATTCAAAGCTGCTCTGCCGTTGCTGGCAGTGTGAACCTCGTAACCTTCCTCTTCCAATGCAACTACCACCATATCTCGAATTAAGTCTTCGTCCTCAATCAGGAGAATACGGTTAATTTGGGCTAACTTTGATTGATCCGAAGCTTGGGAAGTTTGTAGAGAAAGCATAAATAGATACTTTTTATAGTCGGTACTATTACATATACACTGATAATGCCAAAGATGAAATATGTAATAGATTAATTTTTTAAATTGCTGTCGCTGTTGATCGGGTGATTAATTAAACTAAGCTTAACCATTTAATAATGTTATGGTTTCCCTATAAATTATTCGTAATTGTAGTTCATTCTGTTTAATAGTAGCCGAATAGTGTTTAATCTGTATATAAACTCACGTTAATTATTTTAGACCGTCTTAGTATAATTAAAGTCATCAAAATCACTCATAATTGATTTTCACGAAGTCGTGATGTCAGCCCCTGCAAGACTGCAAAGCGCAGAGCCGCGAAAGCGAAAGCGTTCAGTGCCGTGCTTCGCACGGTCAGAGGCGTTAGCCTCGCGCTTAAGATGCGATGCTTCGCATTGCGCGTGCGCGGAGTATCTCTGACCATAATTTAACAATCACTTACTCTGTTTCTTACTAGCTCCTTCAGGCTTGATCTTGACTGTTGAGTGCTGACAGCAGGATCTCTCACTTAAAAAAACTATAATAAAAAACTATAATTCGTGGTGAGTTTCCTGATTGCTTTCGAGGACATCAAATCTATTGTCAAATGATTCAACATAGGCGATCGCTTGTTGTAGGGCATAAAGCCTTTCGGAAAAACAATTTTCCGCAGGTATTAGATTGAATAATTTCAATTTGCGGAGTCTTTCTTTTACCTTGCCTTGAGCGCCAACCAGAAATATTTGATGCTGCTTTTCATAGGCATCTTTGATAATGTTTTCAATTGCTAAGGATGCAGTTACGCCCAACAAAGGGACATCACTGAGATCTAAGATTAGAATTTCGTATTTTCTGACGATACCCATGCGCTGAGAAATAGTTTTAGCGGCACCAAAACTCATCGGACCAGTGAGATTGAACAGTAGTATTTTTCCTTCAGCCTGTTTGAGAATATGACGTTCGGCAATATTTAACTCCAGATCATCATCAGGATTAGTAATTGCTTTTACCTTGTTACTTTGAATATCACTTAAGCTTTTGACCGTTAGTAAATTAGCAAAAAAGACCCCCATAGTCACGGCAATAATCAGATCAACAAACACCGTTAAAAATAAAACTAAGTACATCAAGCCTGTCGCCTTGAGAGATATTTGGTGGGCGCGTCTGATAAAACTCCAGTCAATAATATCGATCCCCACTTTGATCAAGATTCCTGCTAAAACCGCTTCAGGTATATTTGCCGTTAATTCTCCTGCTCTTAAAACAATGACTAGCAACACTAAAGCGTGAATCATCCCTGAAATGGGAGTTCTGCCCCCAGACTTAACGTTAATTACAGTCCTCATTGTGGCTCCTGCCCCAGGAAGACCACCAAATAAACCCGAGATCAGATTGCCAATTCCTTGACCGATTAATTCGCGATCGCTATTATGTTGTGTCTGGGTAATATTGTCGGCGACTAAGGAAGTTAACAAAGAGTCAATTGAACCCAAAACTGCCAGCATCAAACCATAGCCAAAAATGGAACGCAGTTGACTAATGTCTATAGTGGGTAGTTGTAAACTAGGTAGTCCGCTGGGAATGTCGCCGATCAAGCGCAGACCAGTATCAGAGAAATAGTTACCAATAAAGATGGCTACAGTGGTGCCGACAATCAAAGCAACTAGGGGAGAAGGGACGATGCGAGTGATAAATCTGGGACAACAAAAGACAATTAATAAAGTCAAGATACCTAATGCTGTATCCGCCAAATTAGCTTGGGTAAAAAATTTCGGATATTGACTAATTGACTCCACCACATTAGCCGAAACTTCATGCCCCAAAAAAGGAGCGATTTCCAACACAATAATAATTACACCTACCCCTGACATAAAGCCTGAAATTACTGTATATGGCATCAGGGTGATGTATTTTCCCAAGCGCATTAAGCCAAACAGGATTTGTAAAATACCTCCTAACATAATCACGGTAAAAGCGATCGCCAAGCCATTTTCTGAGTTATCAGCCGCTACTCCAGAAAATACTGTCGCCACCACTACCGTCATTGGCCCCGTTGGGCCAGAAATTTGTGAAGGAGTCCCGCCAAATAGAGCGGCAAAAAAGCCGACTATAATTGCGCCATAGAGACCAGCGATCGCACCAGCTCCCGAAGATACGCCAAAAGCTAATGCCAGAGGCAAAGCTACTACCGCAGCGGTAATCCCGCCAAAGAGATCCCCGCGGATATTTCTGGAATGTAGACTATTAACCAACTGCATAAAAATTAGATAACTGCGTAATTTGGATAGGTCGAATGCTCTTGTATATCGAAAAAATAGATTTCGGTTGATCAAATAAAACTGAAGTCACGGCTGAAGTTATTTAAATCACATTGATATCACCTATATTCGCCCTTCTGCCCATTAAGGTTTATTTAGCGATCGCTTAGAGAATAACAGCACTCAAAACAGTTTGTTCTCTTGTGCTGAATGAGACTAACATCATTATTAGTTTTATGGCTCACCAAATACGATTAATTATTTCTAAATAAATAGTCAAGACTAGTACCACTTCCATTAAGTACAGAATAGGAAGTTAAATACAGTCAGGATTTTAACTGAAATAAATGGTTACTTGATTTATGCCTACGTCTACCAGTGGATTTAAAATATTAGAGAGAATTAAACTATAGTCCATAGTTTTTTACAGAATAGGATTTAATAATTTAACTTTCTTACAATTATCCGCCTGAAGATCACTCACAAATCAAAAAGTAACAATTGATCTTCTTGTGAAAAAAATAGTTTGAGAATTTTTATCAGTAAATTAAATCTCAATACTTTTTTAATAGATTAAAATTATTTGATTAAGGTTTGTCAAGTTAGATCACAGCTGGTTTCATTTATAGGAGTATTGTACAACTAGCATTATTTTCAGTTTCTTGTCATCAACAATATGATGAAACTAAGTTAAGCCAAAGTAAGCTTATGCAATTAAGGCACGGCAAATATCAGAGATAAATCTTCTTTTGTTGACAATAGCGCTAAATGTAAAGAAAAGTACCATAATATCGGTTATAGTAATAAGTCTTTGGGAAACTATAGATTAGATTAGCCAGTAGGTAGCCGAAATATCTTGGGTTTGAATTAAATGGATCTAGCAGCAAGAGTCAATCAAGTATCAAAATCTATTACTTTGGCAATCTCCGCACAAGCCAAAGCGATGAAAGAAAAGGGCATAGATGTCTGTAGCTTTAGTGCAGGGGAACCAGATTTTCCTACTCCTAAGCACATTTGTGAAGCAGCTAAAACAGCTCTGGATCAGGGAAAAACCCGTTATGGAGCTGCGGTTGGAGAATTGAAATTAAGAGAAGCGATCGCCAATAAGTTGAGACAGGACAATAATTTGAACTACAGTGCTGAAAATATTATTGTTACCAATGGTGGAAAGTTTTCCTTGTTTAACTTGATGCTGACCATTATCGAGCCAGGTGATGAAGTAATTATTCCCGCTCCCTACTGGTTGAGTTATCCTGAAATGGTCAAACTGGCTGCGGGTAAAGCCATAATTGTGGAAACAACAGCAGCCAATAACTACAAAATTACTCCTGAGCAACTCAGGCAAGCTATTACTCCCAAAACTAAACTATTTGTGCTTAATTCTCCGTCCAATCCAACAGGAATGGTCTACACTCCGACGGAGATTCGGGCTTTAGCTGAGGTAATTGTCCAAGAGGATATTTTAGTAGTTTCTGATGAGATTTACGAAAAAATTCTCTATGATGATGCCGAACATTTAAGTATTGGCTCAATAGACGAGGCTATATTTGCTCGGACTATAACCAG
>JBCCDL010000183.1:0-9043 GCA_039030815.1 Cyanobacteria bacterium P01_A01_bin.83
ATTGTAGGAACAGTACCCAGCGAGAAAGAATTAGAAAGCATTAAGCCCTTGGCAGAAGAAATTACAGGAGTCAATAGCGTCACCATGGAAGTAGAAGTTCTACCTTCTACAGAATCTTAGATTCTAATCTTTTAACTAAATTATTAAAAATAAAGGGTTTGGCATTGCCAGCCCTTTGTTTATGTTTAATCACCAGTTCATAGCATCTTAAAGAAATTACAGTAATCTGCTTTAAAATTAGCCAGATATGTCAAAATTAAAAAAGTAGCAAAAATATAATGGCAATAAGGTTGTTCTAGCTCCTTATTTCTGGTATTTTGGCGACAAATCTACTTTAATCTTCTAAATTAAAGCGCGATCGGTCGGCTAGAGGTCGCCTAATCGCTCTAGCGACAAAACACAAGACTCTACAAGCTATTACTTGAGTCAATACCACCTATGTTTGATAATCCTTTTCTCAATACCATCGTCTTAGGAACCATTGCCTATATCGCTATTATTTTAATGCTGCGGATATCAGGTAAGCGTACTCTTTCCAAATGGAATTCATTTGACTTTGTCGTCACCATTGCTTTTGGCTCAATCTTATCCAGCATTTTACTATCTACTAAAGATTCCTTTGGTACGGGAATACTAGGTTTTGCCCTGCTGGTTTTATTTCAATACATTCTTACCTGGATTTCTGTCCGTTCCTCAATGATCCAAAAATTAGTTAAGGCTGAACCAAGTTTATTACTTTACAAAGGAAAGCTTAAACAAGACGTGCTTAAACGAGAACGAGTTGCAGAAGGAGAAGTTTTAGCGGCATTAAGAGCTAATGGAATGGGTGCCATCGAAGATGCCGATGCGGTAGTTTTAGAGACAGATGGTAGCTTTAGCGTGATCAAAGATTTGAGTAATAGTACCGCCTCAGCCCTCAAAGATGTTAAAGAATGCGATCGCGTTGGTTTGAACCAAGTTTGATTTCGCTATGCAGATTGCTGTTAGCGATAAATTTTTACACCTCAATAAATTAAATGAAACTTTGGCTATTCTATCTGTTGGCATTTTTTAGCATCATTCTCTTACGTTACTTTCTGGTAGCAGGTGGAGCATATTGGCTCCTGTATTTTCCTGCTCAGAAATCTTTAGATAAGCAGCCTCTAAAAATCGGTTTACCAACTAAAAAACTAATCAAGGAAGATATATCTCTATCTGTAATTGCCGCAATTGCATCGGCTATTTGTGCCGCACTGATAATGATCGCTTACGATTCTGGTGCTACTCGCTTATATCAGTCAATAGACGACCATAGCATCTGGTATTTAGTTACTAGTTTTTGGAGCGTAATTTTTTTGCAAGATACCTACTATTACTTTTGTCACCGTGGATTTCATCATCCTTTAGTCTATAGCTGGCTGCATCAAGGACATCATCGCTCAAAAAATCCTACCCCCTGGACATCTTTTGCTCTCGATTTTCCTGAAGCACTAATCCAAGGATTATTCTTAATTGCCGTAGTATTTATAATTCCGCTACATCTTACTGTTCTAATTTTATGGTTGACCACCATGACTATTTGGTCGTTGATCAATCACCTTGGCTTTGAATTATTTCCTAACTTTCCCCATCATTGGTTAGGAAAATGGTTGATTAGTTCAGATCATCACTCTCTTCATCATCGCTGTTACAATCAGCATTTTGGACTATATTTTACCTTCTGGGATCGATTGTTAGGTACTAACTGAACCCAGTTAGAGA
Source organism: Cyanobacteria bacterium P01_A01_bin.83 (assembly GCA_039030815.1). GTDB lineage: Bacteria > Cyanobacteriota > Cyanobacteriia > Cyanobacteriales > Xenococcaceae > Waterburya. Next base: position 1,741 of record JBCCDL010000183.1, read on the forward strand.
TCAAAAAAATTAGCATTATCCTCAAGGGAAAAAGCCCTGACTATAATTAACGAAGTCACCGTTACACTGCCTTAAGAAAACAGTGTAACGGTGACCAGGACTTGAATATTAAATCTAAAATCAGTAAGGGTGGGAAAGTTAGTAACCGTAACCTTGAGGAAGATACTGGTTTAGATCAACTTGGTCTTGGATATTAGTTTGAGTCGCATCTTGGTCAATCACGTTATAGTCACCAACCGCCGCCGCTTCGTTAGCGTTGATTTGAGCCGAAGTTTGAGCTTCAGGAGTAGTGTAACCATAAGCACCCAAGTCTAATTGGTCTTGAATACTAGTTTGAGTAGCGTCTTGGTCAATGTAGTTAACATTGCCTACAGCAGCAGCGGAGTTAGTGTTGTCTTGAATACTGGTTTGAGTGTCTTGAGCAAAAGCAGTTAGAGGGGAGAAGGCGATAACAGTAGTTAGAAGAGCTATAGATTTTTTCATGGTTTTGTATTTAGTTAGAATGAATAAGAGCGTGTTTTGCTTACATTTACTAGATACGACTGGTTTATTTTTTTATGCAGAGTGGTATGTTAATTACTGATGTTACGCACTCAGCAATTTGTGAGGATTGGTTAAGGGTTAATGCTCAAAGGATTTATTTGTCTTTTCCACTGGGTTTTTAAAACTAAAATAGACTTCTTGCATGAATCATCAACCGTCTTGCTGGGAGGTAAAAGATAAAGGGTAAAAGGAATTTAAGGAATTTATCTTCTATTCGTGCCCAAAAGTCAAAGAAAAGATAATGTAACTTGCTCCGAATAGACGGCACATATTCTAGTTCGCCATCGCAACTATAGCAATACGAGATTAGATTGGGATAGTTACGACTTGCTACCCACTACCAACGAATAGTTAAATAAACTTGTCCTAATATCACCTTGTACGGTTATACAACGCTCAAGATAATGGATATAGAAGCATTACGCACTAAATACTTAGAATTAGTCAATCAGAAGCTACCTACTCTAGCAAAGCAACGTCAGTTTCCTGTTAGATTCAATCATTGTTTTGCCAGAATCATTCTCGATAATTTATTCGGTTGTTGCTGGTATGAGGCGCTTGATCGCAAACAGGGTGCAGCCTATAAACAGCTATCAGCAGAACAAATACAACATGCAATTTCTATTGCCGAAGCGATAATTGATAGTCCCGATACCTATATCGAACAATTAAATCAAAACAGCCTACGTTGGCGCCACAAAATTTGACGGTAAAAGAAGGCAACAAAGGGATCTATTAAAGCAATAGCTTCGCCGACTGCTATAATCACTTTGCCAAAATGCGATCGCTTGTTTATTCCGTTTAGTTTGGGACGGGTCGCACCACAATCTCTCGAACTTATAACTCAGAGGGTACAAAAATTAATTAAAACGACTATATATCTGAGGCTTAGTTCCACCTAGCATTGTTTGAGATTGACTGAATATTTAACCTTACTGTAAATTTAAACCGTATCTACGGTAATCTGTTATTTTTGAGCAGAAAAAAAGCCCTGACTGCAATTAATCAGGACTTAAAGACTAAATCTAAAATCGGTAAGAGTGGGAAAGTTAGTAACCGTAACCTTGAGGAAGATACTGGTTTAGATCAACTTGGTCTTGAATATTAGTTTGAGTTGCATCTTGGTCAATCACGTTATAGTCACCAACCGCCGCCGCTTCGTTAGCGTTGATTTGAGCCGAAGTTTGAGCCTCGGGAGCATCGGGAACACCATATGCCCCCAAGTCTAATTGTTGTTGCAAGCTTTGTTGTGTCGCGTCTTGGTCAATGTAGTTAGCTGTACCAACAGCAGCAGCAGAGTTAGTATTGTCTTGAATACTGGTTTGGGTGTCTTGAGCAAAAGCAGTTAGAGGGGAGAAAGCGATAACAGTAGTTAAAAGAGCTAAAGTAGATTTTTTCATGGTTTTGTATCTAGTTAGAATTAATAAGAGTGTGTGTTTTGCTTACATTTACTAGATACGACTGGTTTATTTTTTTATGCAGATTTTGATTTTGGTAATCTCAATCTTAGGAGATCCGTAAAAGAGTAAATTAAAAATCATTCCTAGTAATTCGTCAATCATCGTACTTCTATGCCAGGTCAAAAAGTAACATGCATTGAATTAAATATAACATGTTACTTTAACAGCTATGTCTTGGTTAAATATGAAGATAGCGATCGCTTGTTAGATATTTTAATTTGACATTCAAAAGCTAAAAACAAAATCACTCGGCAATAACCTGATGCACAAACTTAACCGCCATGGAACCTTCTCCTACTGCTGAAGCCACCCGTTTGATAGAATCCGAGCGTACATCCCCCGCCGCAAAAATACCACGACAGCTTGTTTCTAAAAAGAAAGGTGTCCGCTTAGTAGACCATAAAGGAGAGTCGGCAATTTCATGTCCTGTTTTGATATAACCCTTTTCATCCTTTTCAATAACGTCTGGTAGCCAATCAGTATGGGGTTTTGCCCCGATAAAGATAAACAAAGCGCAGACATCTATCTCTTTGGTTGATTGAGTTTGATTATCGGTAATTTCGACAGTTTCTAAAAAGCGATCGCCTGTAACTTTTGTGACCTCTGTATGAGTCATCAGTTCGATGTTGGGGATAGTTTCAACTCGCTGTAAGAGATAATCCGACATGCTTTTAGCTAAATCATCACCACGAATCAATAACTTTACTTCTTGAGCATGCTTAGACATAAACACTGCCGCTTGCCCTGCTGAATTTCCGCCACCGATAATGACAATAGTTTGACCACCACAAATTTCTGCTTCTACCGTGGTAGCACTGTAATAGATACCCGCACCTTCATATTTTTCAATACCTTCGATGGGTAGACGGCGATAGCTAACCCCTGTCGCAATTAAAATAGAGCGAGCAGATAGTTTATTGCCATCATGTAATTCTAAAATAGTGCGATCGCCTTGACAATCTAAATTGACTACTTCTGAGGGGACGGAAAACTGTGAACCAAATTTTTGCGCCTGTATATTTGCCCGACAGGCTAACTCTCTACCCGATAGTCCAGTGGGAAAACCCAGATAGTTTTCTATTTTTGAACTACAGCTTGCTTGTCCTCCCAAAGCATCTTTTTCTAAGATTACCGTATCTAAGCCTTCAGATGCGCCGTAAACTGCGGCTGCCAAGCCTCCTGGTCCTGCCCCAATCACCGCTAGGTCGTACAGTTTGTTTTCTAGGGGTTTTTTGATCCCCAAGTGATAGGCTAATTTCTCATTATCAGGATTTTTGAGAACCCACTGACTCCCAGCAACCACCACGGGAAGATCTGCTTCGGTGATATTAAATTGCTCTAATATTTCCTCTACATCATGGTCATCATCGGGATTCATCCAGGTAAATATCAGATGATTTTTATCCAGAAAGTCCTGAATCCGAAAAGTATCACGACATTCAGCAGTACCAATTACTCTTAAACCTGTATAGTCCGAGTTTTTCAGTGCTTGGCAGCGAGCAATAAATGTTTGCAAAATTAGATCGCTTAAACCTGATTTTTGTCCCAAAATCTGTTTGAGTTTGGCGTTAGAAATAGCGCATACTTGGCAATCTTCTGTGACCACTACGGTAGCTGTAGCAGGATTACCTTTTAAATTTGCCATATCGCCAATTAACTCCCGTTCCCTGGCGATTACTAGAGTGAGGTCTTCACCACTGGAGCTATCGATCACCTTGAGCGCTCCTGAAATGACAACATAAAAGTCAAAATCCGTTGCCCCTACCTCAATTAAGGTTGTTCCAGCACCGAAAGACTGACATTCAGCAAAATTGGCTAACTCTGCTATCTGAGAATCATTTAATTTGGGAAAAGCTGCCTGATGTGTTTCTCGATCTATTAATTGCTGTGGCATTTAACTTAGCTTGGTTGCTGAGATGGTCTAAATGAAAGTGTTGGTCTATTAATAAGTTATATTAAAATTTTTGTCTCAACATCCGACTGAAGAAAGAAGCAATCAAACTTGATTGGTTGATTTACGAGCGCTTTGATATAGTCAATGTCCCAATAAAGCTAAAATAATAATTGCAGCGATCGCCATATTAGGATAAGGGGGATGCCGATTAAACTTGGTGACTATTCCCCCAGGCTAGCGGCTGAAATCGCTAGATCACCAAAACCAAGATTAGATAAGCCAAACAGATCAATTCCATCACTAAAGTCATTGATCACATCTGTTCCAGAAGCAGATTTGAGGACAATTTGTAAATAGTTTATTGGAACAAATTATTGGAAATAAGGTAAGTGGGCAGAATTAAATATAAAACAGAAACAAGTTGAATTTTTAGTTAGGTACTCGTTACTCGTTACTTATTAAGTTAATTATCTTCTAATTAATTACATCTACCTACTTATATGGAGTGTATAAATTGTAAAGATCACTCTATAGTCAAAGCAACTTTAACCGAACAACAAACCATAAGTTTAATACTTAATTCCTGCTTCAGATAAAGTTTGTTGTACTTCTTGGCGAATCGTGTTAACTTTTTTGACCCAATTAGGACTGGTAGCGTAGCCATTCTGGTATATCCTTTGAAGTGTAACTGGTTTGTCTCCCGTCAAGGCATTAATACTTTCGGCAAAAATATTAAAGCACTCAGAAACTTGAGGACAGGTTTCATAACTTATTTGCCGTCCATTCTTTTCTAAGGTGATACAGTCATCACTATCGCAGCGTAATCCAAAATGATTTCCCTTGCCGATTACATAATCACCATTGCCGCTTTCTTGTCGAGCGATCGCAATAGTTAAATCTAGCGGAATCCCATATTCTTTTTGGATTCTTTGCGCCTCTGGTAAAATTTGATTTACATAATCACTATCGGTTTTTGGTGCTTTTTGTTGAGCGATTGCCTTATGAGTAATCGTCGTTATTATAGTTACAATAACTACAAGATTAAATGTTAAAAAATTAAAATAATGAGATTTGAATAACCGTAAAATCATCGCTAATTGTTTGCTAATAAATAGTTTGGTAGTTTTACCATATTTGAATGTACAGTATCAGCCAAACATAAAAAGCTAGTGAAAATCAGCTTCCCAAACTCCCAAATAAATATCATTATCTGCTTCTCGTTTGATGGTTCCTTCTAGATTATTTAACTTAAATGAGTATGCTGTACCCCCTTGATAATAGATTGTTTCTAGCTTACGGTTAATCGAGGGAGTCATCTCCCCTTGAAGTAAGCTAGTCAAAATATCTTCAATTGTCTCTAATTCAACCGCAGGAGAGATCGCTATCTCTGTCTGTCGTAGTCTTTCAGTATTTTGATCGAATAAATAGCCTAAATCAATAAAATTATTGGCTCGATTTTTGTAGATCCAAGCACTACTATTTGACCAATAGCCCTTCAGAATCGCATTGGGTTCCCCCATAACCTCTCTTAATTCTGCTTTTGAGGTTCCCGTCGCCATAATCGGTATCTCAACTAGACTATTTGACTGATTATTGAGCATTGATGGTCGGTTAGCAACTGGATTGATTGGGGTTGGTTGGGGATTAATTGGTGCTGCTACCTTTGGTTCTAGTAAGGGACGAACTACTTTGTTTTGGCTCAGATGACTATCATACCAGGCAATAATCCCAGCACTAGCTGCATAAATAAGGCTGAGCAGATAAATTGCTATCTTCCACCAGTTTTGCTTACGGTCTTTAGCTGGCTCAATCTTAGTTGGCAAATCTACTTTTGGTAACTGAAATTTTCGAGACTGTAAATCATCTAACATTTGGGCTGCTGAACTATAGCGATCGCTTAAATTAGGACTAATTGCAGTAGTTAGGATCTTCGCCAGAGAAGAATCTTGCTGCATAATTGAGGCAGGAAGCTTGATTCTAGAGTCAGAATCTACCGTCAGATCTAAGGGATGTTTTGCCGTCAACAGAAAAACTGCCGTTAATCCCAAACTATATAAATCGCTGGCAGCCACAGAACGGTTTAAGGCTTGTTCAGGAGGCACATAGCCATAGCTATTATTGAGGGGGAATAATTGCTTATCGCCATGAAACCCATAGGTTGTGACTATTTGCTTAATGCTGCCAAAGTTAATTAACATCGGCAGGCGATCTTCAGTACGTAAAATAATATTCTTGGGCTTGATATTGTGATGGATGATTCCTGAGTGGTGCAAACGTTGCAGGACTGACAAGAGCTTGATTAAGATCTCTCTGACTTCTGGAGGTGACATGGAACCTTCTGTCAGAATCTTGTTGTGCAGAATTTTTCCCTCGATGAGTTCTCGTACTAGATAGTAAGTCTGAGACTGACTGGAGTAGGTATAAATTTCGGGAAGATGCCGTTCGACAAGAGATATTTTTTTTAGGCGCTTGGCTTCTTGGTAAAACTCTTGTTTGATCCATGTCGCAACTTTAGCATTACGGACAGTTGATTCAAATACCTGAATCAAACAGTTGCGTGGTGGACTTTGATAAGTATCTAAAGCAAAAAAAACCTTACTAAAATTACTCGTGCGCTCAATATGCACAATTGAGTAGCGATCGTGTAGTAAAGTTTTAGTCTGTCCCATTTGAAGCCTATGTTTAGATTTAATTTAAAATTTACCTAGTAATATCAGGTTAGAAAATATCGAAATACAACAATGTTTATTCTATTTTCAGTCTAGTCAAATTTACCGAGAAAATGAATACGGCTTTACAAAATTAGTCTATGGTGGCAAATCTTTGAATAAATCACACCAATGCAGGGCGTATGCGCCCATGTCGTACGCGAATCTTCGATTCGCCAGTCTGCTCCGCAGACGATGGGGCAGCAGCCCCGTCTAGCGCACGACTTTGCCTGCTTTGCAGGCTGCTCCATTTTTTAACTGGTAGAAAATACCGTCACCCATTTCTCTTTTGCTCCATGTCGGCGGTTTGGTTCTTTTCTTCTTCGGGAGTAGAGGTTCAATTATTTTCCATTCCTTGTCTGTTAAGCTACTTGTATAGGTCATTTCACTTGATATTCTTTTTTACAAGATGGTTGGAAGATCGAATCTTATGGAGAAAAGAAAATATTACTTTTCGATCTTCCAGAACCTCCTATTTCCGAATGCTTGTTAATGTGCCAAGCTCAAGTAAGAACTGTAAATTTATGCAAACCAGCCAAGTTGACTTTAAGTGCAACTAACCTTGCTGGATGGACTTATTATCGATATGCGGCAGTGGAAGGCACAACTACCTGGCATACTTGCCAAGTTCCTTTTCATTTTAGAAAAGAAAAACTGTCTGGCGCAGTTACTATCAGTATTGAATTTGAGAGCGGAGG
>JBCCDL010000184.1:0-9033 GCA_039030815.1 Cyanobacteria bacterium P01_A01_bin.83
TGGGGGAGGTACTCAAGGAGTATTAACCGCTTGTGCTTTATTAGGGACTAAATATAACCAAGTTGCGATCGCTCTTAACAGTCATATTTCTGTAATTAACGGCATTATCTTGGCTGGGTTAGAGCCTTATTTTATTCCTTCAGTATCTTTGATGCCGACTACAGAGGAAGTAATTGCTGCTTTGGAAGCCAGTGGCGTATCAGCTTTGTTACTAACTCATCCGAGTTATGAAGGGGTAACTATCGATCTGGCGAAGATAGCTGATTACTGTAGAGATAGAGATATTGCTTTAGTAGTTGATGAGGCACATGGTAGTCATTTCCCCTTTCTGGGCGAACAATGGCAATCGGCAATCGCTGTTAATGCCGATATCGTAACCCATAGTATGCACAAGTATACGGGGAGTCTAGTGCAAACTGCTTTATTGCATTTACCTGACTCCTCTCGGTTTACCACCGAACAAGTTATGGGAGTGATGGGATTATTTGAAACTACTACCCGCAGTAATCTGTTAATGCTGAGTATTGAAGATGCCATTAATAAGGGGTATTCAGAAGCAGGTCAAGCTTTATTTGAGCAAGCTATTAAAAAATGCGATCGCCTGCGTCGCCAGTTAGATAGTTATGGTCAGGTGTTAACTTATGATGCTCGGGTTAGCGATCCGCTGAAAATTTATTTAAAAAGCGATCGCGTTACGGGAGAAGAGTTAGCAGATCTGTTGTACGATCGCGGTATTGATGGGGAATTTGCCGATGAGTCGGGATTGTTATTAATTTTCTCTTTTAATCACAATCAGCAAGATTTTCAGTTGATAACAGAAACTTTAGCCGATCTAGTACCAATTCTGAAGGAAAAAACCCTAAAAGAGACTTTTCCCAAGAGCTATTTCTCTCGTAATCCAGTAATGAAAATTTTACCGAAAGATGCTTTCTTTTCTAAAAAAGAACAATTACCTCTTGAGCAAGCATTAGGAAAAATTAGTAGCTGCTGTATCAAAAAAGTTCCCCCAGGAAGTCCGATTTTAATACCAGGGGAAGAAGTAACTGATTGGCATCTACAACGTTTGTCTCCTGATACGGTTGTTGAAGTAGTGGGGGAATAACTAAACATGGTCAAAGAACAAGCTCAAGATTTTTTAGATACAAGACCTTGGTTATCTGGGATTTGTGATAGCCAAAATACTGAGGAATTAAAAAATAAATACGATAGTTGGGCTAACACCTACGATGCAGATGTAGGAGAAGATTGGTCATTTATGCCTGTTGCCATAGCACAGACAGTTAGCAAACTAGTCGGTAATAAAAATGCTGAAATCTTAGATGCTGGTGCGGGTACTGGTTTAGTTGGGGAAGCTTTAGCACAAAAGGAATACACCAATCTTACGGCAGTGGATTTGTCAGAAGAAATGCTGAATATAGCCAAGGAAAAACAAGTTTACAAGACTATGCATCAGGCTAATCTAGAAGATGATTCTATTTTTAGCAATTCGACAAATTTTGATGTTGTTATTGCAGCAGGAGTTTTTGCCTATGCCCATGCTGGAGTTGAGATTTTAAACAATCTATTCAGTTTGTTAAAGGAAGAAGGAATTTTTTTGTTGACGATACGAGAGGACTATCGACACCAAATGCAAACTAGCTTAGAACAATTACCTGGGAAATTAGTTAGTGAAGAAAGTTTCCCTATCTATGATGAAGCCAAATTGATGTATCTTTTGGCTTTTAATAAGGAGCAAGCTTGATGAGTAGTCAAAATGTTCATAAACCAACTAGATCTGAACCAGAAACGTCTAACAGTAAAAGGTTTGTCAAGATCTCTGAGCGAGAAGATAGATGTGATATTCCTAAATCTGCTTGGCGACCTTTGACAGAAAATGCCTATTTACAGACTTGGAAAGGGGTACTTCTGGAAAAAGACCCCATGCAAATTGCAGCTTATCCGATGCTACTGCGCGAGTTACAACCGAAGACAATTATTGAACTTGGTGCGCTGAAGGGGGGAAGTGCAATTTGGCTGGCAGATCATTTGGAATTATTTGGTATTGAAGGCAGGGTTTACTGTGTTGATAACGACCTTTCTCAGCTTGACGAAAAAGCAAAAGCCGACTCTCGAATTCATTTTTTAGAAGGTGATTGTCGAGAAGTTAGTAATGTTTTACCCACAGAATTGCTTTCTAACTTACCTCATCCTTGGTTCGTTATAGAGGATGTTCATGATAATCTAACGGGGATTCTCGAACATTTTAATAATAATGGGTTGCAAACTGGAGATTACTTGATTATTGAAGATACCAATAAGTTTATGTGGTCAGTTTGGTCTGATTGGGGAGACAAGGAATTAATTGGGCGAGGTGGTCGCAAAATGGACGATTTAAGAAACTGGTTAATGAAACATCAAGAAGAATATCTGATTGATTCATACTATCAAGATATGTATGGCTATAATGCTTCCAAAAATTGGAATTCTATTCTTAAAAAAGCTTAAATAAAATCATAAACAATACACATATTAACAAAGTTAAAATCATGAACATAGAAAAAATCAAGCAAAAATGGGAAAACCAAGGATTGATTTGTGAATTGTATGAACTACCATCCCAAGAATCTTGGTCTGATAAAGGTCATAAAACAGACGAGTATTTTATCCTTTTAGAGGGAGAAATAGAAGTTACTTGTCAAGACAAAATATTTAATCTAGATATTGGAAAAGAAATTATGATTCCAGCAAAAGAACCTCATATAGTCAAAAATAATGGCTCAAAAGTAAGTAAAGTTTTGTGGATGCATTACCCTAACTTTGCTTGAATCAAGCAATAATCAAAGTTATTTTTTCCAGGCAAATTATTAAGATTAGGACAACAAATAGAGTCGGGAAAGATCCCAGTTAGGTTGGTATAGTTTGGCATTACTCACAATTGATTAACTAAAAACTCTCAAACTCCAGTGAAAAAAAGGAATTAAATTTCTAACTTCGATGGAGGTACTTCGTTAACATTTACAGAATTTACTTAATATGTCGAAAAACAAACACATTGCCATGTGGACTTGTCGTAGAAGTCGTTCAACAGTAACAACTCTAGCTTTTGAGCAGTTGAATGAGTGCCTTATTTTTGATGCTCCTTTCTATGCCCCTTATCTATTGTATGGAAATAAAGACGAACCTCACAAACAAGAAATCATTAATAATTTTGAAACTGATTATCAACAGATAATTGCTCAAATTACTGGGGATTTACCAGAAGGCTTCCGCTTTTCTTTTCAAAGACATATCGCTCAAGAAACTTTACCATTGTTTGGTAGAGACTGGCTTAAAGATCTTGATAGCTTTTTTTTGATTAGACACCCCAAGTCTATTATTTGCTCCTATCAGAAAGTTTATGAGAGACTGGGGATTGATTCAGACATTACGATGGATGATATAGCTATCGATGTACTTTTTAATCTCTTTGAAGAAGTTAGATCTATTACAGGTAAGACTCCACTAGTTATCGACTCAGCGGATCTAGCGAAACATCCTAGGAAAGTATTGCAGTTTCTGTGCGCTCATTTTGATGTCAACTTTTTAGAAAAAATGCTAACTTGGGACACAGGACTAAAAAATTCCAAATTAGTACCCGAGCATTTGCCTGCTGTAAAAAAAAATTGGCAAGAGATTTGGTACAACACGATTAATCAATCCAGTCAATTTTTGCCCTACGAAGAAAATAAACAAGTCAATGTACCAGATCAGTTAATCCCTCTGCTGGAATATTGTCTGCCTTTCTACGAGAAACTACATCATTATTGTCCCTCTTTTGACTAAAAAAGAAATTATTTCTTGATATTGCAAGGCGTTTGATTGGAGTATCAAAATTATTGGTTACATAAACTTAGCAACTTTATTATCTGTTTACAACTATGCAAACTCAACCAAATTTTCTAATTCTGAGAGATAAACGCTTCCATTACATTTGGTTACGCGACAACTGCCTCTGTCCTCAATGTCACCGTCCAAGCACTTTGCAGAAAACTTGCGACATTAGCCAGCACACTTCCCCTCCAGAGCCTATCTCAGTCGAGGAGAAAGATGGAAAATTGATCATCAACTGGAACGAAGTTCCGCCTCATCAAAGCATCTTTCCTATTTCCTGGCTTATGACTTATGCTTATGACTTAGTATTAGATTTTGGCAAGGATAATGACGAGATTGTCTTGTGGGATAGTGCTTGGCTGGAAGATAATCCTGTAGAAAAATACGATCCTAATTCTTGCGAACCTGAGCTTTGGATGAATCAATTGTTCAGACTTGGGTTTGTTGTTTTGGAAAATATTGCACAGGAAAAACTAGAACCATTCCTATCTTCCCTTGGTCCACTTATGAATGTTGAGCATGGAGGCAAATTTTATTCAGTAAAAGCAACTACTACTACGGAGGGCAGGATTTATCTTACAGGAGATGCTCTTGAGCCTCACAATGCTTTTTGTTCCTGGGACTATATCCGTTTTGCCAAGTTTCTCTATTGTGTAACCAACAATGCTTCTGGCGGTGATTCATTACTTGTAGATAGTTTTCGCGTAGCTGAAGATTTTCGCCAGGATTATCCCAATTACTTTAAAATTTTGACAGAGTTACATGCACCATTTTGGCGGGTTGAGCGTAATTTGAATTACATGTACAGTCCTAATAGTCCTATTATCAAGCTAACACAGAAAGGTGAACTAGCTGAAGTTCGTTTCAAACACGATCTAATGTCTGTTCCAGATTTTCCTTTTGAGCAGATGGAAAGTTTTTATGAAGCATACTTCTGTTTTCATAACTATACCAAAGATGTAAAATATCAGTACCGCTTCCGCCTAAAACCAGGAGATTGTCAAGTTATTCAAAATTTCAGAGTTTTCCACGGTCGTACTGCTTTCGATCCTTCTTCTGGGGAAAGAGAACTTAAATCAGCATATTTGAATTGGGATTACCTTGTTGCACGGAGAAATTTTGAGCGCCAAGCCAATATAAAACTGAAATAGAGGAGTTTCAGCCCTAGTACCATTGAAGCGACAAAGTATTGGCATCTTTCGGTCCAATTAAAAATTTTCTGACTTGATTACTTTTCTGAACTAACTTTTCATTGTTTGTAGTCTCTACAATTTTCTGAAGCCAATCATAAGTTAAGGAAGAGCTAACCTGTCGTTTGAAGTGAATTTTTCCTAAAATAGCAACTATCTCTTTGAAATTATATTCGTTGATAATTGTACTTAAATTATAGATACTATCTATTTCTTCTCGAGTAAGAAGTTCTCGATCTATTGAGTCTGGTTTTTTGTCTAAAGTCATCAGTGATTTATCTTTGAATAGATCCTTAACATCAACACCAGGGACAAAATCTAAAACTAAGTGTAAACGTGACTTTGAAGAAAAATTAGCAGCACTGTGAACGAAATTATGCCCATGGTGTAACCAAATTTCTCCAGTTTTCATGTGATAAACTTTTTCTTCATAGGAATTAAAGCAACCATCGCTAGTTTTGAGAGGGATGTGGATTTTAACAAAATGTTGATTAAAATTTTGGCTTCCATCTAGACCATCTTTGTGTGGAAAGAGAAAACCTCCACTGCACATTTCAAAAATACGAGCTAGCTTCAAGAACTCTAAATTAAACGTGTTCTCAATTATTCTACTAATATATGCTGTTTGAATACCGAGTTGCGTTACTTTCGATAGACCTTCATAATTATAATAGCGACCATCTTTAAATTCTCCATTACTGTTGCGTAAGGTATAGTTCTGCCAAAGACCAACTTTATATTCACTGTATCCAGTAAAAGCAGGAAATGTTTTGAGAATATCTAGTTCTTGATTAAGTAGATTGAAGTCTATTCTTTCAGTAAAGGAACCAATTTGCTGAGTTTGTAATAAGGGTTGTATCACAATTCACTTATCATAAAAATATACTCTGTTTATAATAATAAACTACTTTTAACTATCTAAAAACTCAATAGTAGCTGAAATGGCGGTTTGAATTGCGCCTTGAACCGAAGCATGATTGATTGCTAAATGTTCTCCTGCAAAAAATACACGGGAATTATTTATAGGATAAGCTTGACCGAGAAAAGGTTGATATTTTTACCTTTCTTCTGGAGCTAAAATTTTTGGTAGCAAAATGACACCATTCTGTTAAAGTGAAAGAAATTAAATCATAAATTCAGATGGCAAGTAGCACCCCTAATGATACTCGCGTGACAGCTAGGATTCCTGCATCGGTCAAAGAGACTTTAAAGAAGGCTGCGGATTTGACGGGGGCGACTTTAAATCAATTTATAGTTCAGGCTGCGGTTAAAGAAGCCCAAAAAGTGATTAATAAAGAACAGGTGATTCACTTATCAGCCCAAGATGCAGATAGAATTTTTAGTCTGATTGAAAATCCCCCTAGCCCCAACGTCTATTTAAAAGAGGCTATTCAATGACATCAGGCTTTTTTCAGTGAAAAAGATTGAACTTCTTAGTAAGACTCATGACAGAAAAAGAAAGGAGCGAAAGAACGTCCATTATTGTTGTTGTTACCTTTATCTAGTTTGGGTAGGGTTTTAGAAAACAAATGAGTTCATTCAACTTTTTTTACTCAACAGCAAATCCAGTATATTGCCGTTTATAAGGAGCATGATATGCCAATATGATGTCTTCTTTGGGAACACCCCATTCTACTAATTCGTTAGCAACGCCAATTTCTGTACCATCATGCTGTATCCAAATTTTGTCGTTTTTTAGGTCAATTTGGAGAACACAGCCTCTTAAACGGCGATTTCCGTGCCATCCCACGTTCATTAGTTGATAGTGATCTCCTTGGGTATCAAATATTTTTTGGACTTCAACATCTCCATATTTAGGTTTGTATTGTCCGTATTTATTAATTAATTTTTTGACTAAATCTCTATATTCATCTAGTTTTTCCATTGTTTAATTACCCCTTGATTAATATCATAGACAATTAACTTTATTTGATATTTTTCTACTGCTTTTTGAGTGAAAACAAGTGTAAAAAAAGCTTCGTAAACATCTTCACTAATAGCTAAAAAAACTTCTCTTTCTGGTTCAATATTCTCTAACACAAGCCGATAATTAAGAAACTGCCCTAAAGCGCCATGAAATTCAGAGATTAGAGAAGGGCGATTAAAACTTTTAATTTCTACCGCAATTTTCTGTTGATCTTTTTCAGCAGCAATTAATTTTTCTGCTCCTAAATCAACATACATATCAACTCCTCCATAATCTAGATATAGAGGATCATCAGTAATCGTCCAACCTTCTTTGATTAAAGCATTTCTAACAGTATCATGAAAAATATCTTTAGCTGGCATAAAATAATATTTTATCTAGTTTAGATAGTTTTTTAGAAGTTAAGTAAACATTTCCAGAAGCTCAATAACTGCTGCAACGGCTGTTTGAACTGCTCCTTGAACCGAAGCATGATTAATTGCTAAGTGTTCCCCAGCAAAAAATACACGGGGATTATTTATCGGATAAGGTTGACCGAGAAAAGGTTGATAGTTTTCTCTTTCCCCTGGAGCAAAATAGGCATAAGAACCAGAACCAGGTTCGTTATTTTCATCCCAAATACTATGAATAATATCGTCAGTGTATTGTTCGATCTCAGGATGCAGTTGAGAAATTTCTTTTAAGGTTAAATCGCTTTTATCTGACTCATCTAAAGTAATAAACTTTCTAGAATTTTCTTCCCAGCGATAAGCAGCAGTTAATACTGATGGTTGATAAGAAATGTCTTTATTTTTAGCAACAAAGTTAGGAGGTTGAGCCAAGTTGTTTGAATCTAATTGAGCATTATCACAAGGATACCAGCATTTTTCTATGTTCAAGTCGGTAAAACTACCGCCACCATGAATATTATCTGCAAATTCCCAAGGACGAGCCGTGCAGTGTAAAATAGTTTTACTAGCACTACAATAGCCTAAATTATTGATAGCTTCTTTTTGTTTAGTGGGTAAAACAGGATCAAAATTAATTCGAGTAAGAGCAGTAGCAGGAACAGTGCAAATAATATAGTCAAATTCTGCTGTTTGCTGCTGATTTAATTTATTCCAGCAAACTTGAACTCCTTGATCTGTCATTGCTATCTTTGTTACCTTGGCTGTTGTCTCAATAGTTCCTGATATATTTTCAAGCAAAGCTTTAACTAAAGTTTCCATTCCTCCGATGATTTCGTATTGCAACCTTTCATGCCAAGCAAAAAAATCAATTAAGCCATTTAACAAAGAAACTTTATTATAATGAATCGCTCCAGTGGCATGACCAAGTAACTCAAAAGCATCAGCAGAAAGACGAGCTTTAAAATAATCCGTAACCGTTAAATTGTCCCATTTTCTAACTCGATCGCTGGTAAAGCTTGGAGCAAATAATTCCCATTTTTCCTCTTCAGTTAAAGAATCAATTAACTCTGACAATAGCTCATCATAAATTACTCCAGGATCTTGTTTCTCCTCAGAAGTTAAATCATAAACCGAAAATAATTCTGGGTAATTATCTAAACAAGTTTTCTTTCCCCTTAGATAATAAAAAGCTGCGGGATTGTAATTAATAAAAGGTCTCTTTGGTAACTTAAATTTATCTATATAATGTAAAATGCAACCATGACTGGCGGGAATTCGCATAGCACCCAATTCCCCATATGTGCCGTCGCTAAAATAATGAGTCTTAATTCTTCCTCCAAGACGAGAATCGGACTCTAATAAAGTAACTTGATGGTTAAGTTGACTTAGTTCATAAGCACTAACAACTCCTGCAATTCCGCCGCCGATAATCCCAATGTGTTTACGAGTACCACCTCGATCATAACGACTAAGAGAACCAGGATAACTATACAGACGCTCAAAAGAAAAAGGACGATCTAACTCTTGTGTATGGCGGTAAGGATTAAACATGATATCAATTTGGATATTAGCCTGTGGTTAAGACAATCTGTAGAGTAATAGATTGCCCCTGTGGAGAAATTTATCCAATCCAATCAAACTATTGTATAAGATTCTTGATGTCGTAAATATCTTGCAA
>JBCCDL010000185.1:0-9020 GCA_039030815.1 Cyanobacteria bacterium P01_A01_bin.83
ACCAAACAGAGTATCATTACCGTCCCCTGCAAACAAAGCATCGTTACCATCCCCACCATGAAGGCTATCCCAACCTTGTCGACTTTCTAAACGGTCATTGCCCGCATTGCCGAAGAGTCGGTCAGATTTGGCACCACCGTAAAGACTATCATTGCCATCAGCACCCAACAGGGTCACATTGAGATTAGTCACAGTACCCGCATCAAGGCGGTTATTTCCCACACCACCTTCGATGCGGGCTTGCTCGAAATTATAGAGAGTGTCAATTCCATTACCCGTAAGCTGAGGGTCAGTCAGGGTGAAGTTAACATTGGCAGTTTCCACAAGACGATCAACACCTTCTCCACCATTGAGAGTATCGTTACCACCTTCTCCTGTAATAACATCATTTCCGACATTACCTTTAATCGTATCTGTCCCTATTCCTCCAATTAAGGTATCACTAGAATTAGTCCCTGTAATATTGATATTTTCAAGATCTTGATGGTGGTGAATATATTGATCTGTTTCATAGCTGTAGACATCAGCCAAGGTGTAAACATCACCGTTATTTTCCAGAGTAAATGTATCGAGAGCAATGCCACCACTTAGATTACTGTAGTTAAGAATAATGTTATCTTCACCTTCTCCTCCAGTAATATTACTTTTTTCAAAATTGCTAATAGCTAAAGGAGTACTATTAACTACAATCTGGTTGGTTGCTTGATTTAATTGAATCTTGACTTCAAGATTATTTGTTTCGCCACTCAAGTCAAAATCGAGCCAGTCGTTCCCAGCAGCGCCATTGATGGTATCAGCAAGATTGACTCCTTTGAGAGTGTCATCAAAATCTGTTCCTGTAATATCAATAGATTCTATGTCAAAAACATCTAAGTAATTAATACCTTGAGTGAGAGTAGAGAAATCGACATCAAGAGAATCCATACCATCGCCACCGTCAATCCAGCCAAAATTAGCATTAGTGCTATTTAAACTAATAGTGTCATCTCCGCTTCCTGTAGCAATACCACCCACAGATTCAAATTTTTTGACCAGCATTTCTTCAATGCCAGAAACCTGATTATCAGTGACGCTAAAGTCTACCTCGACATTTAGATTATTAGTCTGGTTAAAAAACCCGAGATATAGTTGATCATTTCCCAAACCGCCATTAAGGGTATCATTAATACCAGAAGCTGATACTGTATCGTCGAAATTAGTAGCAAAAAGGTTTACCTTTTCAACATTTTCATGAACATGAATATCTTGCTCGGTGTCATTACTATAAGTACTGCCGTAATTATTAGCGTAACCATCATGTTCAATACTGCCACCAAGATTACTATAGTTCAGAATTACTAAATCAACACCTGAACCACCATCGATGTAGTTAATTCCTGTCCCACCTCTTAAGGTGTCGTTTCCTGATCCACCATTGAGGGTATCGTTTCCATCGTTTCCATTAAGAGTATCGCTTCCTGCTAGACCATCAATAGAGTCATTGCCCCCTAATCCGCTGATTAGGTCGTCCGTTGCAGTACCCAAAAGTGTATCGTTACCAGCAGTACCATTCATAGTATAAAATTCCTTGGTTTGAGATAGATAATGACTGACATCAAAACTTATTTATTAACAGAAAAAAACACTAATATATTCAAATCAATATCGAATATAATCGCTAATATAGTAATTACTTATATCAAAAAAAATCTGGTTATCTTTAGGCAAAGATTTTAGTCATTCAATTTATTGTCTTATTGCATGAATAAATATGTAAATAGAAGAAAATACTTATTTTTTTTAGGTACTCGTTAAAATTACCTAAAAACTATTCAAATAAATATTATGTCAACTGCAATTCTATTGAATATTTTCGATACTTTTGAGTAATTTCAATTAACAAAACTAAAACTTTGACAAATTTAAGACAAATAAGGTTATAAATGTGGAGATAGAAATTACTTAATCTTGAAATATTATTAAGTAAAACTAGCATAGTCAAACTAACTAGCTATTTAAAATCTTAAAAGTAATTATCAAGCCTTAAATATAAACATTTCCGCTGTCATTCTATCTCTACTGGACTTATGATTTTAGAGCCTACTTTTTCTGCTGTTAATTTTGGCGAGTCGACAGATTTTAATCTAATACCTATCTCAGATGAAGCATATTCACCATTAAGTATTCCATTACCAGAAGGTAGTTTTGTTGCTTCTACCCCTCAAGATATTTCCTTGATTGAAGAGCAGATAACTCTTGATAATAATGGAGAAGTTATTGATAATAATATACACTTTGATCGTCCTCTTATTGAAAATGGCTTTTCGGAGTCTGTAATTTCCACATACTCTACTTCTAAAGATGGTTTGGAAATATTAGTTGCTGCTGTATCTGATGAGTTGGATTTTATTGGCGGCTTTGGCGACTACGACGGCGGTAATGATATTACTTATGAAGTAAAAGAGGGTGATAATGTTATTGAAACCTTTTCCATGACGGGGGAAGGATATGGCACTATTTATCGTGATGATGAGAGTGAATATGTCTTTTTCTTTGATACAGATGAAACTACCAAAGTAGATATTGATGCCGTAAGCGATCTTGTGTTTGAGGATTATATTGGTGACTCTTTATCGATTGAAACTACGGGTAGTATTGAAGGTGGGGATATTACTTTAAATGATGAGAATTTAGAAGAAGATTCAGGGTTAACCCTCAGAGCGGGTATTGATACCGAAAACTCTGTAAGTAATGTCTTTGATGGCTATACCTTAGAAGATTTCTTTGATCGGGAAATGGTTGATATTAACCACACAGGTCAAGTTGTGGGTAATGATTCTTCTTCTGGAACAGAAACATTCTTTTTCTACAATGGGCTAGGGGTAGGATACCTACCAGGATATGAAAGTAGCAGAGCTTTTGGAATTAATGACTATAATCAAATGATTGGCGAAGGTGTGTCCTTAACCAGTGACGATCCTCATATCCCCTTTCTTGTTTTCGGCGATGCCACAGTAGAAGAATTTACTTATGGTGAAAGTAGCTTTGGAAGACCTTCTCCTAATTCGTCTGGTGCTGATGTGGTCTATACTTACGAACCTCTCGCTCATCCAAGAGACATCAATAATTTTGTCGAAATAGCCTCTTATCAGCTCAATACTCTACCAGAAAATGCTCCCCCAGAATTTCAACCAAGGTCTTTTGAAGATGCTTATTTTCTGGCTCCTAATGGAAACGGATCTGTAAATATTGGCTATAGTCTGTTAGAAAGTGATGATTCTAGAGCCTTTGGTATTAATGATCCTGGCAACGTAGTCGGAATAAATAGAGAAACAGACAGAGCTTTTGTTTTTAATCGTGCTAATAACTCTGTAACTAATCTGGGTACTTTGCCTGGAGGTAATTACAGTGCGGCTTATGCTATTAACAATGTAGGTCAAGTTGTTGGGGTATCTACCAGTGCTGCTGGCTCTCGTGCCTTTATCTACGAAAACGGTACGATGCAGGATATGGGAATCTCGTATATGGGAGATCCCGAAAAACGAGAGGGGATTGATATTAACAATTTAGGACAAGTTGTTGTTACCTCCGCAGCAGGAGAGCCTCTTATTTATCAGGATGGTGTAGTTACCAATGTTAATGATTGGCTCAGACCTGAAGTTCTTAGTTTAGGTTATACGGTTACAGAAGCCAAAGGCATCAATGATCGTGGACAAATTATTGCTCAGGGAACGTTTGAAGGGAGTCCGCGCGGTTTCCTCTTAAATCCAACATTTCAACTAGTTAACCGCAATATTAATGTCGGTAATATCTCTACTTTTGGCGAGACGGTTCTTTTAGAAGGTGCCGAGGTTTATCTGGAAGGGGAATCTATTACTACTCAGGGTGGCAGTATTGAGTTTAATGGTAAAACCATTGTCGATAACAATTTAGTGATTGATTCGTCTATTACTGATGATTCCGTTGGTAATCCTGATGCAGAAAGTATCGATTCTCTAGATTCTGAGTCTGAGGTGACAGTTGCAGGGGGAAATATTACTTTTACCGATACTGTAAATAGTAATAGCGCTGGCGATCAAAGTCTGACGATAAAAGTAGGTGCAGGAGAGCTTCAAGTTGCTGGTGAAATTGGCGATGAAAGTCCTTTGTTTGACCTTATGGTAGAGGGTGCAGGTTTGCTGAGTGTTAATGGCGATATTACCGTTGACAATGAACTTCACCTGGAGGTGATTAACGAGATCACTACGGCTAATATAACTACTGCTGGTTTGGCGAATATTTCACTGGGTACAGTTGGTGAGGATATTTTTGCTTCTAATGGTGATGTTACTTCAGGCAATATTGAGGCTTTGAGTTTGTCAGTCTCTAACAACGGTAATTTTACCGCTGGGGATGTTACTACTAGCGATGGTGGAATTAATGTTATTTCTCTCAAAGAGTTAGCGGTAGGTCAGCTTACGGCTACTAATGGCAGTATTAACCTAATCAGTGGTAATGCTGGTATTAGCGTAAGCGGAAATGTGGCAGGAGATCTCGGCTTTATCGCCACTGCGCCACTGGATATCACAACCAATGAGATTACATCGGATCAAGATGCGGTAATCTTAAAATCCAGTCAAGGTGCTGTTTCGGTTAATGGCTCTGTTTCTGCTAATGGAGAAGTTTCTTTAGCATCGGCAAATAATGTGACAGTAAAAGCCGTTACTTCCAAAGATGGTGGAGTGGCTTTACTCAGCGCGACAGGTATTGTTAATTATAGTGGTGTAATCTCTAGCGTAGAAGATATAACCCTAGCCTCAGCTAAAGATTTGACTGTTAACCAAAGAATTACAACCGAACTAGGTACTATATCTGTAGCCAGTACTGAAGGCTCAGTTCAAGTAAACACTGCATTGAACAGTGGTTTTAATACCTATGTTGCCGCCAAGCGGAATGTAACCACTTTGGGTATTCGCAGTCTTGGAGATGTGGCATTAGAATCCGAACTAGGGCAAGTAAATGCTAATGGTAATATCCGCAGCGGGGGTGGAGACATTTATATCTCTGGTTTAAGCAGAGTTAATGTCGGAAATGTGATTTCTTTGGGAGGAAATGTTTCGGTTGTTAGTAATGCAAGCTCAATTAAAACAGGTTATATCAGAACTGATAGTGAAGATCGTCAAGGAAATGTTAGTTTAAACGCACTAACTAATGTCAAAGTTGCTGGTGTAGTGAATATTGATGGTGTTGATTACAGTATTTATGCAGGTGATGAAGGAACAGTCGCTATTACTCATCAACAGCTTAGAAGAAGATCTAATGACAATGATTTCGTAATCGGCAATATCGGTCGTAGTGGAACACTAGCTTTAGCAAGTTCTTCCCCAATAATCAGCTATACCTTCCCTATCCCCCTTCCTGTAATAATTGGCACTTCAATAGCAGGTACACTGGCAATTTTCGCAGTTATTGTAAACGCTGGTGAAACTGCTCCTGCACATCAAAGTGAAATCAATCCTATTACCAGCAAACCCTACTTTGATGAAGCTGAATTTGAACTAGTTAAACAGCTTACTCCAAAGCAAAGGGATGAAATTAGAGAATGGGTCAACAACCCTCAAAGAGCAGTACAACTAAAGCCAGAAGAAGTTTTTAAGAATGGAAAGATAGATGATGATGGATGCTTTACTGCTGAAATGCCAATACATTACGGCGATTGGATAGATAAAAGGAATTTCGGTTTGGTAAATATTACTCATAGTAAATACGCGACACAAATTACAGGCGCACCTGGAGATTATTTTGTTGTCGAACCAGAGTCTGGTTTAGCTGCACTTTATGATGGATTAGTAAACGAAGGAGGTCAAATTGTTTACGAATTAGATGCTGAACCAGTTGGTTCAGTAGCAGAGGTCAAAACAGGAAAACAAAAGTTCTTGAGAAAATTTTTACCACCTACTCATCCAGCATATCCAAACTTTGATTTTAATATTGAACAACAAGACATTAACAATAAAGCTAGATTTGAGCGACAACTTGATAGAGAAATGTCAGTCGCAATCCTCTGTGGAAAAAAATATTTTATGTCTTTTTCTAATAAGGAGGCTGCAGAAGCAGCAATTTTTTCTTATGGTTCTAGATTTCCAGCTTTTGCACTAGATATTTACAACATACCTGTTGCTGCCAGCACATAGATTGAAATAGCAAAAATAATAATTTAAAAATTATGTATTAATTGATATACCTAATGGAAACAAAACTTTAGAAAGGAATCTCCAGTTTTTTTAATGCTGAGGATTCAATGTTCCATTCTTCAAGATTATCTACATAGCATGCAGCGTGATTAACGGTTTTTATATGAGAAGGGACTTCTCTTACACGATTGATATTGCCGTCATTAATATTTATTTCTAGCAAGTATACTAATATTGAATTAGAAGGCATATCTATCGAAACCAACAGAAAATTGTACATATCATCTAGCTCTGTTACTGATAGTTCACAAGAGATTCTTTTGTAGCCTATTCCTTTTACTAGGGCTTCTCTTACTTCCCAATTATTTTCTGTCAATAACCATTTTGGTTGCCATTCTGTAGGATGTACTTCTCCATACTTTTGGGGAAGTGTTGTTAAGTGATATGAATATAAACAATAGCCATCAGCAAACTGGATAGCTGGTTCTCCTTCTGCATGTAAAAAAGCATTACTATCGAAAGACATTTTAGTCGGGCGATCGCAAATAATACAGGCTTTTTCGTGAAGATAGATGTAATTACTAAGTTTAATCAGTGATTTGTAGATTGACCAATTTTCTCTTCCCCAACTTAAATTAAAAGTATTAACTAGATAATCTAATTCACCAACGCTACGTACAATAGTTTTTCCTGGTCTAATATAAGTATATAATTTTTGACCTAAATATTTTTGTATTTTGGCTAATGCTTGTTGTTCAAACTGCTGCCATATATGATTACCAATTTGACCGTCTATTGATTCCCATCTATATAATTCTTTGCTGATATTTCCCACAGTTACTGAACATTCTTGGATCAATTTTTTATACCATTCATCCAAAGCAAATTCTAATTTCCGTGAACTACCACATAATTTTTGTAGTTGCTGCTCAGTTTGTCCTGCAATAAAACTACAAGCTGCATAGGGACTGTCAAAAAATAAAACAGTCGGAGATTTATAGCCCAGCATGGCATAAGCTGAATTAACTACTTTTTCTGCTGATTCACGGTCAATTCTGGCAGTCGAAAGAGCAATACTGTTCCATTTTTCTATATATTCATATTCTGTAACTGGTGCAAGTTTTTGAGGCATTTTTCTGAGCTTTTAAATTATTCTGTTGGAAATAATAAATTGATGTTTGTTAAAGTAAATATATTATTTAGTTAAAATGTATGGTTATTATAGCAATTTTACTTCTTGTCTTCGCTCAAATATTTCAATCATATAGTCATTGTTAAACATAGATTCTGGAAGTGTGTCATAAAGCTCAAGTTCTTGTTTGGCTGATAAATATTCATGAGCAACAAAGCGAATATTTTAGAACAAATTCTACTATGGAAATACAAAATAAGAATTAAAAATATCCCAGTTAATGGAATCTGCTGCTTGTTTCACTGTTGGTAGATCTTCTGGAATTTCTATTGCATAGTCTATTCCGTTAATACTGTTATTAAGTCTCAGCAAGTAGCACAATTTGAAATTGTTGGCAAAATCAACTTTAATTAGCAAATAGTTTTGCCAGCGATCTACTTTTGTGACTGACAATTGATTTGATAATCTTGAATAACCTAATCCCATAACTAATGCTGCTCTTATGGATGAGTCAGTTTCCTCTAGTAACCATTTTGCTTGCCATTGTGTGGGAGATATCTTGCCATATTTAGCGGGTAATGTCCGACCACGATAAGAATAAAAGCCAGTGTCGTCTGCAAAACGCATTGCTAATTTATCTTCAGCGAATCTATATTCAGAATCAAAATGTAGCTCAGTTGGTCGGTCACAAACAATACAAAGCTGATGTCTAAGGAAAATACTATTGCCCATTTGGAACAAAGATTTAAATTTATGCCAATCATTGCGATTTAAATCTAGATCAAAATTGGAAATGTAGTAATCTAATTTGCAAAGGCTATTAGATATTGTTGCAATAGGTCGAAAACTGCGACGAAAATGAACGCCTAAGTACCTGTGTAGTTTATCCTACTCTAATTTGTTAAATTCATTCCAAATATAGAGATCAAATTGATCATCTATTCCTCCCCAAGTCCAAATAGTTGCCCCCCAACTTATTTGCTTATTTATAAGTTCAAGTTGTCGATTAATGCTTCGGAAATCTATCTGAGTATAAATTTTGTCCTGAAATTTTTTGTACCAGCTTATTAATTCAGAATCTGGCTGACTTTTTGTTTCATCATACAAGTTTTGTAGCTCTTGTTCTGTGAGTTTACCTTCAATTGCACTAAGCCATTTATCGTCAAGCTGCTTACTGCTAGTTTCATCAAATAGAGCTTGTAGCTGCTGCTCTGTTTGCCCAAGAACAAAATTATAAGCGGCAATAGGACTATCAAAAAAAAGAATTATTGGCGGTTGGTATTCAATTAGTTCATAAGCAGAATTTATTATCTGTTCCGCTTGCTGGCGATCAAGTTTTTCTGTAGAAAGAGCAATATTTTTCCATTTTTCTATATGTGTAGGAATCAAGTCAATTTGTTTGGATGTTAAATTTTCGATTTTTGAAGACATCGAATTATAAAGCAATTTTTGCTCATCTATTCTACCCAGTTATTCAAACTAACTATCTATGTAAGAAATCTAGATAACCTCTGAAGTGGAAATAGAATTTTATGACTATTGCTCTGGACTAATCGACACAGAAAACTTTAGCTACTCGATCTGATAAGTTAAAGGGATCGTAAGGTTTAGTAATAACATCTAACACCTGTAGTTGAGTAAATTGCCGCAGTTCGGCTGGTTGAGCTTTTGCTGTTAGCAAAATGACTGGAATTGAGCGAGTGATAGCATTAGCCTGTAGTTCGGAAAAAGTTTCT